>JAEZGR010000384.1 GCA_023437255.1 Pseudomonadota bacterium
TCCATACCCTGCCCCATGCCCTGATAGGCCAGGACAAGAAAGGGAATGAGGACGCGCTGCTGCAACACCGCAAAGATTTCACGCCACTGCTCCGGGCTGGGGTCGACACCCGTGGGGTTGTGGCAGCAGGGGTGCAGCAACACGATCGTGCGCGACGGCAGTTCGCGCAGGCAGCTCATCATGGCGTCGAAGGCCAGACCCTTGGTGTCGGGGTCGTAATACGGGTAGCTGCGCGTCTTGAACCCGGCGCCGCCAAAGATGGCGTGGTGGTTGTCCCAGGCGGGGTCGCTGATCCAGACCTCGGACTCGGGATACGCACCCTGCAGCAAGTCGGCCCCCACCTTGAGCGCCCCGGTGCCACCCAGCGTCTGGATGGTGGCCACCCTGCCCGCTGCCACTGCGGCGCTGTCGGCGCCAAACACGACGCGCTGCACGGCGCTGCGGTAGGCGGCCAGGCCCTCCATGGGCAGGTACACCCGCGGGCTGGGGTCGGCCGCCAGCTCGTGCTCGACGGCGGCCACGGAGGGCAGCACGGGAATGCGCCCGGCATCGTCGTAGTAAAGACCAATGGTCAGATTGATCTTGTTGGGATGCGTGTTGCGATGAAAGGCGTCGTTCAACCCGAAGATCGGGTCGCCGGCGTACTGCTGAAGGTGCTCGAACATGGTCTGAAACCTGCTTGAATCCTGGTTTGCGGAAATTTTGCACGCAACGCTGTACGCTATACGTGCCGCCTCGAAAATGTTGCCCCGTTTTTCTGCGGCGGGGAACCCCTGCCGCGCAAACCATTATAAGGATGTGGATTATGTTGGAGCGCGAGTTCCACGCCCTGTTTCGCGATCTGTCGGAACAGGGCTTGAGTATCGCAGATGGTCTGTTGCCCACCGAGCTCGTTGACGCGCTATACCAAGAGGCGCTGAGCGCCTGGCAGGCCGGCCAGTTCACCGCAGCACGTGTCGGGCACGCCCGGCAGCCGCAACGCATCACCGCCATACGCGGCGACACCATCATGTGGCTCGACCGCGAGCCGCATAGCCCGGCACAGGGCGAGTTTCTGGAATTCACCGAAACCCTGCGCCACGCGCTCAACCAGGAGTTCTACCTGGGCCTGCAGCGCACCGAATTCCACTACGCCCGATACGACGCGGGCGAAGGCTACGCCCGACACTTCGACCAGCACCGCGGCCAGCCTCACCGACGCATCACCCTCATTCTGTACCTCACGCCCGACCGTCAGCCCGACGACGGGGGCGAGCTCTGCCTCTTCAAACCCGACGACCCGCAGCAGGAATGGCTGCGTATCGCGCCGGAGCGGGGGCGGCTGGTCCTGTTTCGCAGCGAACTGATTCCGCACGCGGTGCTGCCGACGCGCCGACCACGCTGGAGCATGACGGGCTGGTTCCGCAACGACAGCGTGTTGCTGCAGGCGGCATAGGGGCAGCGGCCGAATACCGGCCACCCCACCACAGCGGGCTTACGCCAGCAGGCGGTTGAACCACTCCACGGCACGGTTCCAACCGTCACGCGCGGCCTCTTCGCGGTAGCTGGAACGGTAATCGGCATGAAAGGCATGGGGGGCGTCGGGGTACACCACAAACTCGGACGCCTTGGCAGCGTCGCTGCCCTTGGCAAGCGCCGCCGTCATCTTTTCAACGGACTCCAACGGAATGCCCGAATCCTGACCGCCGTACAAGGCCAGGATCGGCGCATTGATGTCCGCCACCACGTCGACAGGATGGCGCGGACGGAGTTCGTCGGCCTCGCCCACCAGCCGTCCGTACCACGCCACCCCCGCCTTGAGGCGCGGGTTGTGCGCGGCATAGAGCCAGACCACCCGACCGCCCCAGCAGAACCCGGTGATGCCCAGACGATTCACGTTGCCGCCATTGCGGCCCGCCCAGGCCACGGCGGCATCGAGGTCGGCCAAGACCTGTTTGTCGGGCACCTTGCTCACCACCTCGCTCAGCAAGCGCGAGATCTCGGTATAGCGCGACACCTCGCCCTGGCGCACGAACATTTCGGGCGCAATGGCCAGGTAGCCTTGCCGGGCAAAGCGGCGGCAGACGTCCTGAATGTAGGCGTGCACGCCGAAGATTTCCTGAACCACCAGAATCACCGGGGCGTCGGTAGCGCCTTCCGGCATTGCGCGGTAGGCAGGGATCGAGCCGCCCTCAACCGGAACGCGCACCGCTCCCACGGTCAGGCCGTCGGCGCTGGTATTGATGGCGGTATCTGCGGCAACAGGGCCGGCCGCCACCGCAAACCCGGCGGCCACCGACGTCGCCAGGAACCCGCGACGGTCGAGCCGCAAGGGCGGAACCAGGCTGTCGTAATCGGCGCTGTGGGCATCAAGAGGAAGAGCTTTGGGTCGCGAGTCGTCCATCGGGGTCTCCTGTTCGGGAAGGAAGCGGTGGTCTCTGCGCCGATTATTCAGAAACCACCGGCAACCGACAAGAGAACAATCGTTACTTGTCGTCGGCGTGTTCGGGCTTGCCCTTGCGCGACGTCGACGCCATTTCGTCGAGCTCCTTCTTGCTCATGGACTCATACATGGAGCGAGACGCCCCCTTCAACGCTTTGACCGGCGTATCGCCGCGCTTGGCCGACAACGCCGCACCAGCGGCTTTCTGCTGAGACTTCGATTTTGCAGGCATCAGATGCTCCTTGCGTAAGTGGCACGATGCCGACCCGCTGCGGGAGCCGGGCCGACCCATGCCGTTGAGCAGCATGCCGGATGCCGCCAAACCGCGGGAACACCATTTGCAAGGCCCACCGGTGACGAATCAGGCGATTCCCCAGAACAGACAAAGGCAGAACCATGAAAATATCCTACCCCCTGCTCCTGAGCGCCGCCGGCCTGACCCTGATGCACGGCGTCATTGCGGCCGACCTTTCAAACGATGATCAGCGTTTCCTGCGCGAGGCGGGCGAGATCAGCCTGCTGGAGCAGAAAGCCAGCGAACTGGCGATCGAGAAACACAACCATCGCGAGGTAAACCGCTATGCCTCGATGATCCTGAAGGATCACGGCCCCGCGCACAAAGAACTCGAGATGCTGGCGGCGGCCAAGGGCTTCGAGCTGCCCACGCAGCTGGACAGGCGCTCGCAGAAACTGATGGAAGACCTGCATCAGTTACAGGACGCCGGATTTGACCGGCAATATGCCGACCAGGTGGCGGTCGACGCCCACGAAAAGGCCGTCGACCTTTACCAGTCCACGGCATCGCGCAGCAGCGATGACGAAGTAAAGGCCTTCGCCGAAAAGCGGCTGCCGGTGCTGGAACAGCACCTGAAGGAAGGTGAGGAACTGAAGAAGGTGGTGGACGCCACGCGGCGCAACGCCGAGGTGGCGCCGATCAGCCCGCGCGCGCCGGCAACAAACTGAGCGTTGCTGCGGTGGCGCGACGGCGCCCCGGTGCACGGCCCCACGCAGCACGATGGGCGGGCACCGGGGCGTTTTACTTGTAGAGTAGGCCTCTGGTTTGAAATGATCTCCCCGGCGGCCTCTCATCAAACCGTGCTTGCGGTTTTCCCGCACACGGCTTTCCGACTGCCTTCTTCCTGTAGCGTTACAGCGGCACAGAGCGGGCGTACCGACTTGATTCATCCCCGGTTACCGACAGGCTGTACAGCTTGAATAGCCCTTGGTACTCGTAGAACCATGACGGCGGGTGGTCCCTCCACCCCTTAGCTCGTTTCTTATGCTTCTTCCTCAGCATGATGCAGAGTGTCCAAGTCGTGTAGTTTGCGATGCTCAAAAAGTGCTTTCTTGAGTTGCCAGTCTTGAAGTAGTTGCCCCACCCCCGCAGAATCGGATTGACCTTTTCCTTGATGAGTTGCGGCAGATTCCAGTGTTGCCCTGTTCGGACAACCTCTCGAATCTTCCTCTTGACCGACTTCATCGCCTTGGGTGCCGGGTAGTAGTAAGTTTTCAGCTTGCCCGTCAACTTCGACGGTTGAACTGCAAACCTGTGACCCAGGAAGTCGAACGGCTCTTCCCTAGCATTCACTACCCTCGTTTTCTGAGCATTGAGTGTCAGCCCAAGTCGGTCCAGGACCTTCTTAGCTTGCTCTAGATAGAACTCTGGATTCTCTTTGCACAAGATCACGAAATCGTCCGCGTACCGCACGATGTGAGCATCATGGGGCCGCTTACCGAACGCCTTTGTCTCCCAAGTATGGTCCAGCCAATGCAGGTAGAGATTCGCCAGCAGGGGAGAAATCACCCCTCCTTGCGGCGTCCCGGTGGTTTCCCGCCGGACACGCATATCCTCCATCACACCAGCCGTCAGCCACATCTCGATCAATTTCACAACCGACCGATCAATGACCCTGGACCTTACCGATAGCAGCAGCTTGTCGTGCGGAATCGTATCGAAGTAAGCCTTCAAATCCGCATCGACAACCCAGTGGCATTTGAAATTCAGCCACTTGTAGATTTCCCGCAAGGCTTGTTGAGCGCTCTTACGAGGCCGGAAGCCATACGAAAAGTCCTTGAAACTCGCTTCAAATACTGGCTCGATAACAAGTTTCACTGCCGCCTGTACTACACGATCTGCGATGACCGGAATGCCTAGTGGTCTTTGCGATCCATCGGCCTTCGGGATATACACCCTTCGGCCCGGCAGAGGCTTGTACCGCTTCTCGATGAGGCGGGTCTGAATTTCATCCAGGAACGTAGCCACCCCGATATCACCCTCAATTACCTCAAAGGTTTGTCGGTCGATGCCAGGGGCACCTTTGTTGGCTCGAACCTGTTGATAAGCCGACCAGAGCACATCGATTTGACATACCTTGTCGTACAACACTCCGAATTTGCGCTTCGGATTCGCCTTGGCTGCCAGGTATAACTTGCGTTGCAGTACTCGCACACTTTCTAACGGCGTGTTTATAGCTTTCGCAATCACGCAGTGCCTCCTACAAAGTAAGTTTGACAGAAGCAGGGGTCCTTCCCTCCGCCGAGGTTATGTTGTCCTCGACATCAGCGGTACTATGACCCCCTCCGACTCCTCTATCCCGCGTCTATCCGGATTTCGGTGGACGCCTTATACCTTCAATTACGCGGCGGGTTAAACCGCGACGGGTAGAGGTCTCGACTGTTCCGCCCAGTCCTTTCCATACATCCCATCCTCAATACCCCGAGTCCTGGCGTCAGCTTCGCGTGGTTAGTCATCCACTAACGCCCTCTGACCTTCGCCCCCATTCTAGAGGCTCGGCAGGACCACCCTACACCACACTCTCCTAGCATGACCGTGTGGCTGACATTTACGAGGCTTGTTCAGGTTCACTTTCGTTACGGGCTGTATGTTTGCGCGCACCCACGATCTAGGTTTGGGGCCACGTTTATCCGGCATTGTTCCCGCGTTTCAGTCGCCATCCACGCGTATGCCATAGCTACCCTGCCAACTAACCGATTGCAGGGGTGGGACTCACACCCACAAGGTACTGAGCAGCTTTCAGTCCACTCAGAAGGGGATATCGTCGTCGAGGTCGGCGAGATTGGTGGGCTCTTGCGAAGCGGGACGCTGTGCCGCCTGTGCCGGGCGCTGCTGCTGTTGCGGCGCACGTGCAGGCGCCTGATTGAAGTCGCCACCACCGCCACCGCCCATGTCGTCGCCACGGCCGCCCAGCATCTGCATCTGCTCGGCAACGATTTCGGTGGAATAGCGGTCTTGGCCGGTTTCCTTGTCTTGCCACTTGCGGGTCTTGATGCGCCCCTCGACATAGATGGAGCGGCCCTTGCGCAGGTACTCACCGGCGATTTCAGCCAGGCGGTTGTAGAACACCACACGGTGCCATTCGGTTTCTTCGCGACGCTCGCCGGTGGCACGGTCCTTCCATTGCGAGGTCGTGGCCAGCGAGACGTTGCAGATCGCCGCGCCCTCGGGGCTGTAGCGGACTTCGGGGTCGCGCCCCAGGTTGCCGACGAGAATGACTTTGTTGACGGAGGCCATGTTTTGCACCTGTATGTTGAAGGGGTTCAAGCATGATTATCGTGCATCGCCGCCGAAGGCGACACCATCATGCGTAATCAGCGCGAGTGACCGGATTATCCACCGCGCGCGGCGGTCGGCTGGCGCATGCCAAGGGCCGTGAGCAACCACAGGGCGGTCAGTACCGCCGAGACCCAGAAGACGCTCATGCTGCTGCCGCGCTCGGCAAGCAGGCCGCCCAGCACGCCTCCGGCGAAGACGCCCAGTGATTGGGAAGTATTGTAAAAGCCCAGCGCCAGCCCCTTGTAGGCGGGCGGTGCGACCCGTGACACCAGCGAGGGCTGCAACGCCTCGAGAATATTGAAGGACACGAAGAACAGCACCAGCAAGGCGAATATCGCGGCGAACGAGCCACTGAAAGGGGGGATCAGCACGAGCACCACGCCCATGCCCAGCACTGCCGCCTCAAGGGCGCGCTTATGCTTGCGCCGTGTCTCGGTATAGAACACGGCCGGCACCATGGCCACGAACGACAGGCAGATGACCGGCAGGTAAACCTTCCAGAGGCTGCCGGTGTCGTAGCCGCCCAGCTTCGCCAACAGGCCCGGCATGACGATGAACATGGCCATCAGCACGCCATGAAGCACAAACACGCCAAAGTTCAGTCGCAGCAGGTCGACATGCCCCAGCACATCGCGCACCCGCGCCTGCACAATGTCTTCTTCCTGACGCGGTACTCCCGGCACGGCAAAAGCGGCGATCAGCAGGCACACGAAGCCAAGCAGACTGATGACCCAGAACAGGCCGGAGAGACCGAAGGCGCCCACCAGCATGGGCGAAAGCACCAGCGAGGCGGCAAAGGACAACCCGATCGAAGCCCCCACCATGGCCATGGCGCGCGTACGCACCTCGGGCCGCGTGGCATCCGCGACCCACGCCGTAATGGCGGCCGAGACGGCGCCCAGGCCCTGCAGGGTGCGACCGGCGATGATCCAGTTCACGTTTTCAGCCAGCGCACACACGATGCCGCCCACGACGAACAGCACCATGCCCGCCACGATCACGACCCGCCGGCCGTAGCGGTCTGAGGCCATGCCCAGCGGAATCTGCATGATCGCCTGCGTGAGCCCGTAGGCACCCAGCGCCAGCCCCACTCGCGTGGCGTCGTTGCCCCCCGGTATGGCCTGCGCCGCCACGGCAAAAACGGGCGTCAGCAGAAACAGGCCCAGCATGCGCGAGGCAAACAGCAAGGCCAGCATGATGCTGGCGCGACGCTCGGTGGAAGTGAGGCTGAGGCGTTGCGGTTTGTCGGCGCTGGCGGCTGCCTGGGTCATGAAGGCTTACTCTCGGATTCTTTGAAATTCACTGCGCGCTATAGTAGCAAGTTGGCCATAGGAAAACGTAGGCATAGCTCAAGGATGGAAGCCATTCGCATTCGTGGCGCACGCACCCACAATCTCAAGAACGTCTCCATCGACCTGCCCCGGCACAAGCTGGTGGTGGTGACAGGGCTTTCGGGGTCGGGAAAATCGTCGCTGGCCTTTGACACGCTGTACGCAGAAGGGCAGCGCCGCTATGTCGAGAGCCTCTCGGCCTACGCGCGGCAATTCCTGCAGCTCATGAGCAAGCCCGATGTCGACCTGATCGAGGGCCTCTCGCCGGCCATTTCCATCGAGCAGAAATCGGCGGGCCACAACCCGCGCTCGACGGTGGGCACCATTACCGAAATCCACGATTACCTGCGGTTATTGTACGCGCGGGTCGGTACTCCCTATTGCCCCGAGCATGGCCTGCCCCTGCAGGCACAGAGCGTGGCACAGATGGTCGACGGCGTGCTGGCCTGGGCGCCTGAAAGCCGGGTGGCGATTCTGGCGCCCATCGCCCGCGGGCGCAAAGGGACCTTCGAGGACGAATTCGCCGCGCTGCAGGCGCAAGGCTTCGTGCGCCTGCGCATCGACGGGCAGATGACCGCCATCGAGGAAGCCGGCCCGCTGAAAAAGACCGAGAAGCACGATATTGACGTGGTGGTGGACCGCCTGCGCATCCGGTCCGAAATCCAGCAGCGGCTCAGCGAAAGCTTCGAAACCGCACTGCGCCTGGCCAACGGCCGCGCCATCGCGCTGGACATGGACGCCGACAAGGAACACGCGTTTTCGAGCCACTACGCCTGCCCGGTCTGCCATCACAGCCTCACCGAGATGGAACCGCGGCTCTTCAGCTTCAACAACCCCGCCGGCGCCTGCCCCAGTTGCGACGGCCTGGGCAGCATCGAGGTGTTCGACCCGCGCCGCATCGTTGCCTTCCCCGAATTGAGCCTGGCCAGCGGCGCCATTGCCGGCTGGGACAAGCGCAACGCGTTCACGCACACGCTGCTCACCAGCCTGGCCGCGCATTACGAGTTCGACCTGGAAACCCCCTTCGAGGCGCTCCCGGAACCAATCCGCCAATGTGTGCTGTACGGTTCGGGCGAGGACGAAATTCCCTTCCTCTACATCAACGAGAAAGGGCGCAGCACCGTGCGCAAGCACCCCTTCGAGGGCGTGATTCCCAATCTCGAGCGGCGCTGGCGCGAAACCGATTCCAGCGCGGTACGCGAGGAACTGGGCAAGTTGCGCCACACCCAGATCTGCCCGGCCTGCCAAGGCTCGCGCCTGCGCTCGGAAGCCCGCCACGTGCTGATCGGCAATGAACCCGGCCCACAAGAGCGCCGGGGACGTGCGATCTACGAAGTCGAAGCACTGTCACTGCAGGCCTGTCTGGACTGGTTCGACACGCTGGAGTTGCAGGGCGCACGCAAGGAAGTGGCCGAGCGCATCGTGCGCGAGATCGTGGCGCGTCTACGCTTTCTGAACAATGTGGGGCTGTCGTATCTGTCGCTCGACCGCAGCGCCGACACCATCTCGGGCGGCGAGGCGCAGCGCATCCGCCTGGCCAGCCAGATCGGCTCGGGCCTCACCGGGGTCATGTACGTGCTGGATGAACCCTCGATCGGGCTGCATCAGCGCGACAACGACCGCCTGATCCAGACCCTGCAGCATCTGCGCGACCTGGGCAACAGCGTGATCGTGGTCGAACACGACGAAGACATGATCCGCTCTGCGGATTACGTGCTCGACATGGGCCCCGGCGCGGGCGAACACGGGGGCGAGGTGGTGGCCTCCGGGCCGCCCGAAGCCATCGCCAACGACCCCGCCTCGCTGACGGGCGCCTACCTGAGCGGTCGACGCCGCATCGAGATTCCGCCGCGCCGCGCGCTGGCCGAAGACCAGGCCTGGCTCACGCTCAAGGGTGCGCGCGGCAACAATCTGCGATCAGTCGACCTGGCCATTCCGGCGGGCCACTTTGTATGCATCACCGGCGTATCGGGCTCGGGCAAGTCCACCCTGGTCAATGACACGCTGGCCACGGCGGTTTCGCGCGCCCTGCACCGGGCACAGACCGAACCGGCGCCCTACGACAGCCTGGAAGGCCTGGAGCACTTCGACAAGATCATCACCGTCGACCAGAGCCCCATCGGGCGCACGCCACGCAGCAATCCGGCCACCTATACCGGCATGTTCACGCCCATACGTGAACTCTTCGCGGGCGTACCGGAAGCGCGCACGCGCGGGTATGACCCGGGCCGCTTCTCGTTCAATGTCCGGGGCGGCCGCTGTGAAGCCTGCCAGGGCGACGGCGTGGTGAAGGTGGAGATGCACTTCCTGCCCGACATGTATGTCGATTGCGACGTGTGCCAGGGCAAACGCTACAACCGCGAGACGCTCGAGATCCGCTACCGCGGCCGCAACATCAGCGAGGTGCTGGACCTGACCGTGGAGCAGGCGCTGGGTTACTTCAGCTCAGTACCCGCCGTGGCGCGCAAGCTGAATACGCTCATGGACGTCGGGCTTTCCTACCTGCGCCTGGGCCAGAGCGCCACCACGCTCTCCGGCGGCGAGGCGCAACGGGTCAAGCTCTCACAGGAACTCTCGCGCCGCAGCACCGGGCGCACGCTCTACATTCTGGATGAGCCCACCACCGGGCTGCACTTCCAGGACATTGCGCTGCTGCTCGATGTCCTGCGCAAGCTCGTGGCTGCAGGCAACACCGTGGTCGTGATCGAGCATAATCTCGACGTGATCAAGACCGCAGACTGGGTGGTCGACATGGGGCCGGAAGGCGGCAGCGGTGGCGGGCGCATCGTGGCGCAGGGCACCCCCGAAGACATCGCGGCCTGCGAACAGAGCCATACCGGCCGCTATCTGGCTCCGCTGCTGGCACCGCAAGAGCAGACCTGAGCAGCGGCTACATCTGAAACAGGTTGCGGTGCTCGCTGATCGCGTAGCGGTCGGTCATGCCCGCGATGTAGTCGGCAATGGCGCGCGCCTGCTGTACCGGGTCGTCGCGCTGATAGTCGGCCGAAAGCAGGTGCGGCTCCTGGTGAAATGCCGCGAAGAGCTCCCGCACGATGCGCTGGGCCTTGCCCGTCATGCGCATGACGCGCGGATGCCGGTACAGATTGCGCATCAGGAACTGCTTGAGCTCGTCGGCTTCGCTGCGCACCTCGGGCGAGAAAGCCGCCAGCGGAGGCGCCATGCGCACGTCGTCGACCGATTCGGGCCGGTGCTGCTGCAACCGCTCAAGGGTCGTTTCGGTCAGATCGGTAACCAGCGTGTTGATCATGCTGCGTATGGTCTCGCCCACCACACGGCGCTTCTCGAGCTTGCCGTAGCGCTGCAGCACGGCCTCGTGGTGGCGGGCGAAGATGCGCACTTCCAGCATCTGGTCGATGGTGATCAAGCCTGAACGCAGGCCGTCGTCGATATCGTGATTGTTGTAGGCGATTTCATCGGCCAGGTTGGTGATCTGGGCTTCGAGCGAAGGCTGGCGCCGCTCGAGAAAGCGGCGGCCCAGCTCGCCCAGACGCTCTGCATTGCGGCGCGAACAATGCTTGAGGATGCCCTCGCGCGTTTCGTAGCAGAGGTTCAGCCCATTGAATTCGGCGTAACGCTCTTCGAGCTCGTCGACCACGCGCAGGCTCTGCAGATTGTGCTCAAAGCCGCCCGCCTCTGGGGCGAGCTCGCGCATGCAGGCGTTCAGTTCGTCTTGCCCGGCGTGGCCGAAGGGTGTGTGGCCAAGGTCATGCGCCAGCGCAATCGCCTCGATCAGGTCTTCGTGCAGGCGCAGATTCCGCGCCAGCGTACGGGCGATCTGCGCCACCTCCAGGCTGTGAGTGAGCCGGGTACGAAAGAGATCACCCTCGTGATTCACAAAGACCTGGGTCTTGTATTCGAGCAGACGAAAGGCATTGCAGTGCACGATGCGGTCGCGATCGCGCTGAAACTCATTACGCCCCTGCGGTGGCGCCTCTGTGTGCCGGCGACCGCGGCTGCGACTGGGGTCACATGCGTACGGTGCGAGATTCTGCATGCTCAGGCCCCCACGGCAACGGTGCGTTGGAAGACAGTTTCGAGCAGGCCGGCTTCGACATCCGTGCAAATGGCCTCGCCGATACGCGGCAACAGCACGAATCGCAGCGTGCCCCCTTCGGCCTTTTTGTCGTTGCCCATCAGACGCACCCAGCGGTCGGTGCCGAGATCGGGTGCGACTGTGGGGCAGCCGATCGCTTCGACCACGCGGCGCACGCGCGCCACATCTTCGCGCGACAGACCCAGCAGGTCGGCCGACAGCTCGGCTGCCTGCACCATGCCGCAGCCCACGGCCTCGCCATGCAGCCATTCGCCGTAGCCCAGCCCGGCCTCGATGGCGTGGCCGAAGGTATGGCCCAGGTTCAAAATGGCCCGCAAGCCGCTTTCACGCTCATCTTGCGACACCACGTGAGCCTTCAGCTCGCAGGAGCGCTGAATGGCGTAGGTGACAGCCTGCGGGTCGAGCGCACGCAACGCGGCGGCGTTCTGCTCGCACCAGTCAAAGAACGGCGCGTCGATGATCAGGCCGTACTTCACCACTTCCGCCAGCCCGGCGGAAATTTCGCGCGCGGGCAACGTGGCGAGCACGTCGGGGTCGATCTGTACCGAGATGGGCTGATAGAACGCGCCAATCATGTTCTTGCCCAAGGGATGGTTGATGGCAGTCTTGCCTCCGACCGAGGAATCGACCTGGGCCAGCAGCGCGGTCGGCACCTGGACGAAGCGGATGCCGCGCATGTAGCAGGCGGCAGCAAAACCGCCCATGTCGCCAATTACGCCTCCCCCAAAAGCAACAAGCACTGCCTTGCGATCAAGGGAATGCTGTAACAGATGGTCAAAAATCGTGTTCAGCGATTGCCAGGTCTTGTGGGCCTCGCCATCGGGCAGCACGACCGCGACCACCGGTTTGCCGCTGCGTGCCAGGGCCTGACGCACCCGGTCGCCGTAACGCTCGAGCACTGTCGCGTTACTGATGAGCGCAACCGCGGTGGCATCGGCGGGAATGGCCTCGTCGAGGCGATCGAGCCGGCCACGTTCTATATATATGGGGTAGTCGCCACCGGGGGTGGTCACGTTCACCAGGGTCATTCCCTCCCCTCATGGTTCTGCAGCAGGGGCAGCAATGCCTTCACGACTTGTGGCACGGGCATGCTGCCGGTATCGAAAACGATGTCGGCCACCTCGTCGTACAGCGGCTCTCGCGCGGCCACCAGCTCGCGAATGCGGGCCTGCGGATCTTCGGTCTGCAAGAGGGGGCGATTGCGGTCGCGCGCAACACGACGATACAGTTCTTCGGGGGTGGCGCGCAGGTAGATCACCACACCCCGTGCCTTCAGGTGCGCACGGTTTTCGGGCGCGAGGACGGCCCCGCCGCCGGTGGCCAGCACGATGCCCGGCATCGCCGAACATTCTTCGAGCACGTGGCGTTCGCGCCGACGGAACCCTTCTTCACCTTCGATGTCAAAGATATGGGCAATGCGTACACCGCAACGCGCTTCGATCTCGTGATCGAGGTCGCGGAATTCGCGGCCCAACACGCGGGCCAGTGCGCGACCTATGGTGGTTTTGCCTGCCCCCATCATGCCCACCAGGAACACGGGAACCTGATAGGGCAATTCGACTGTCTGTACGCGGCGCTCGTCATCGGTGTCGTGAGCGGTCGAAAGTAAAACTCCGTTCATTTGTGTATTATCACCTGCTTAGGGCAGCAAACCCTGCCCGCGACGCACGATCCGGTTACATTAAGCGCATGCGCCCGACCGGGAACAGCCGGCGTAAGACTTAAAATCGCCCCTGATGAGCACCGACACCTCTTCTTCCTCTGAAAAGACCCCCGAATCCCGCTCATGGCTGGGCCGCTTTCTGATCAAGGCCACGGTCCTGGCCGCGGGCCTCGGGCTTTCCGGCGTACTGCTGGGTTCACTGGCGCTTGCGCTGGCGTGGCCCAACCAGCCCGACCTGAGCGCCATGATCGACTACCGGCCTCGGGTGCCGCTGCGCATCTACACAGCCGACAACGTGCTCATCGGCGAATTCGGCGAAGAACGGCGCAATGTGCTGCGCTTCGACGAGATCCCCGACGTCATGAAAGCGGCCATTCTATCAGCCGAAGACGACAACTTTTACCAGCATGGCGGCATTGACTGGAAGGGTGTGGCGCGTGCGGCGCTGGCCAACCTGACCACGATGGCCAAGTCGCAGGGCGCCAGTACGATCACCATGCAGGTGGCCCGTAACTTCTACCTGTCTTCCGACAAGACGTACACCCGCAAGTTCTACGAGCTGCTGCTGACCTTCAAGATCGAAGCCACGCTCACGAAAGACCAGATTCTCGATCTGTACATGAACCAGATCTATCTGGGGCATCGTGCTTACGGCTTCGCAGCGGCCTCGCGCACGTACTTCGGCAAGCCCCTGGGCGAGGTCACCCCCGCCGAAGCGGCCATGCTCGCCGGCATTCCCAAGGCGCCTTCACGCTTCAACCCCATTGCCAACTTCGAGCGGGCCCGCTCGCGCCAGCTGTACGTGCTGGGGCGCATGCAGTCGCTGGGTTACCTGACCCCCGAGGAATATCAACGGGCGGTCGATCAGGAAATCGTATTGCGGTCGGCGCCGGGCACCCCTTCGGGCGGCTACGCGGTGCACGGCGAGTACGTGGCCGAACTGGCCCGCCAGCTGCTGTACAACGTTTACCAAGACGACATCTACTCACGCGGCTTCAATATCTACACCACGGTCAATTCCGAAGACCAGGAAGCGGCCTATCAGGCAGTGCGCGACGGCATCCTGAACCTGACGCGGCGCGCCCGTTACCCCGGCCCCGAAGAGAACATCGACCTGCCCGAAGGCATCGAGAAAGATCACGCCCGTCTCGATGCGATTCTCGACGAACTGCAGGAACGCCACCCCGACAACGACGATCTGCTCACCGGTGTGGTGCTGTCTGCCAGCCCCGACAAGATCGTGGTGGCGCGCACCGCGCAACAAATCATCGAAGTGACCGACAAACGGGCGCTCAAGGTGGTGGCCCGCGGGCTGGTCAAGAATGCCGATGACAAAGTGCGCATCCGCCGCGGTTCGGTGATCTACCTGCACAAGAACGACGATTACTGGGAAGTGATCAACGAGCCCGCAGTGCAAGCCGCGCTGGTGGCCGTGCGGCCACAAGACGGTGCCATTCAGGCGCTGGTTGGCGGATTCCACTTCCAGGATGGCAATTTCAATCGCGTCACCCAGGCATGGCGTCAGCCGGGCTCGGCCTTCAAGCCTTTCATCTACGCGGCCTCGCTCGAGAAAGGGCTCACACCCGCCACGCAGATTTCCGACGAGCCCTTCGTACTCACCGCGCAACAGACCGGCTCGAAAGCCTGGGCACCCAAGAACTACGGCAACACCTACGAGCCCATGCTCACCATGCGCCAGGCGCTGTACAAGTCGCGCAACATGGTGTCGATCCGCATCATGCAAGCGGTCGGGCCCAAGTACGTGCAAGATTATCTGGTGCGCTTCGGCTTCGATCGCGAGCGCCAGCCCCCCGTGCTGCCGCTGGCGCTGGGTGCGGGCAGCGTCACGCCGCTGCAACTGGCAGGCGCGTATGCCGTGTTCGCCAACGGCGGATACCGTGTGCCGCCCTACATCATCGACCGGGTCACCGACAGCACCGGCAAGGTCATCATGCAGTCCAAGCCGGTCGTGGCAGGCGACGCCGCCGCACGCGTCATTGATGCCCGCACGGCGTATGTCATGTACGACATGCTGCGCGGCGTGGCCACCTCCGGCACCGGTGCGCGCGCACACCGCGAACTCAAGCGCAACGACATCGGCGGCAAGACCGGCACCACCAACGACTCGCACGACGCGTGGTTTGCGGGCTTCACCCCTGCCACCGTGGGAGTGGTCTGGATGGGCTACGACCAGCCCCGCTCGCTGGGTGCCAGCGAAACGGGCGGTGGCCTGGCCCTGCCGATCTGGCTCGATTACATGCGCCATGCCCTCAAGAACGTGCCCCAGGCCGAGGTGCCGCCTCCGCCGCCGGGCCTGAACCGCGTGAACGGCGACTTCTATTTCGCCGAGTACCCGCCCGGCCAGGCCGTGGCCCGTGTGGGGCTACCGGCTCCCAGCGACGCGCTGCTGGGGCCGGGTGGCGGCAGCTTCGGCGATGGCATCACGAATCTGCTGAACGAGCTGCGCAGCGGTACGGAACCGCGTCACCAGCACACCGACACGATCCCATTCTGAAGGCTCGGGCCGGTCCGATCGACATCCGTGAACGTGAACACCCGCCGCAGCAGAACTTCTGCTGCGGTTTTTTTTTCGGATACCATGTGAGTCATGACCACTAATGTTAGGCCGCTCCTCATGACACGCCCAACCTCTTCCCTATTGATACGCAGCGCGCGCCTGGCTGGCGGGGTCCTGCTTCTGGGCAGCCTGCTGGCCTGCGGCTACAAGGGCCCGCTATACCTGCCGCCCCCCGAAGACCCGCCCGCCTCGCTGACCGAACCCCCTGCACCCGAATCGCTCCCGCGCTCCACGACCAACTGACACCTGTACATCATGACCGTTGCACCCCGCTTTCAGTTTCAGAACGGCACCCTCCACGCCGAAGACGTTTCGCTCGCCCGACTTGCCCACGAGTTCGATACCCCGCTGTACGTCTATTCCCGTGCCGCCCTGCGCGATGCCTGGGAAAGCTATGCACGGGCCCTCGAGGGGCGCAAGGCGCTGGTGTGCTTCGGCATGAAAGCCAACTCCAACCTGGCGGTCCTGAACGAATTCAGCCGCCTGGGCTCGGGCTTCGATATTGTCTCGGGCGGCGAACTTGCCCGCGTACTGGCCGCAGGGGGCGACCCTTCCAAAGTGGTGTTCTCGGGCGTGGGCAAGCAAGCCTGGGAAATGCAGGCAGCCCTCGAAGCCGGCGTGAAGTGCTTCAACGTCGAATCCGAAGCCGAGCTTGAGCGGCTCGCCCAGGTGGCTTCGAGCAGCGGTCGCGTGGCGCCCGTGTCGCTGCGCGTGAACCCCGACGTCGACGCCCAGACGCACCCCTACATTTCCACCGGCCTGAAAGAAAACAAATTCGGCATCGACATCGAGCGCGCGCCCGAGGTGTACCGCCGTGCGCGCAACCTGCCGGGGCTGGAAATCGTCGGGGTCGACTGCCACATCGGCTCACAGATCACCGAGGCGGCACCCTACCTCGACGCCCTCGAAAAGCTCATTCAGCTCATACTGGCGCTCAAGGCCGAAGGCATTGCGCTGCGCCATCTCGATCTGGGCGGCGGCATCGGCATCCGCTACACCAACGAAGAACCGATCGAGCCGGTGGTGCTGTTCAACGAGGTGTTTGCACGCCTTGAGCGGGCAGGCCTGGGCCACCTTGAACTGGTGCTGGAGCCCGGTCGCTCTCTGGTGGGCAACGCCGGCGTGCTGCTCACCGAGGTGCAGTATCTCAAGCACTCTGAAGCAAAGAACTTTGCCATTGTCGATGCGGCCATGAACGACCTGCTGCGCCCCACCCTGTACGACGCCTGGCACAGCGTTGAACCGGTGAACCCGCGCCTCATCACCGATGCCACGCCCACCTACGATATCGTGGGCCCGATCTGCGAAAGCGGCGATTGGCTGGCGCGCGATCGCCGGCTCGAGGTGCACCAGGGCGACCTGCTCGCGATCATGTCGGCGGGCGCGTATGCCTTCACCATGGCCAGCCAGTACAACTCCCGACCCCGTCCGGCCGAAATCATGGTCGACGGCAACACGGTGCATGTGGTGCGGCCCCGCGAAACCATCGAAAGCCTGTTCGAGAGTGAACGGCTGCTGCCACAAGGGTAAATACCAGGGCGACCTGAGCTAAACAAACCCTGTAAAGCGCCGTAAATGACAAGTAATGCCGGAAGCTGCCCTTTTTCTGGGGGGCCTCCGGTAGGCAACAAGACGGGTCCCGTCGATCACAAGACATTCTCTTCAGTCGACCAGTGTGTATTCGAATATGATGACATGCGAGGCCCAACCCAAAGGAACAGGTCGACCTTATGATGGCTGCAGACGCAACCTCGTCGAAGCTGCGTGAAAAATTGCGAGTCCTGCGTCGTAGCGGTATCTACCTCTTTACATTGTGGGTAGTGCCACTGGCCATCCTGCTGTTTTCAATCGTGGCAATCACGGGGTTCCCGCCCCTGTACCCCGCTACCAGCGGGTCTCAGCTTTCCTTCCGCAGCCTGCCCATTGCGGCGGGCCACAGCTCGCCTGAATCCTCTCACGCCGCGCTGCAAACCGTGCCGCAGCAGCAACAGGTCGAAATGAGCAACGGCGCGTGGCTGCTCATCAACCTCACCGAGCGTGCGCAACGTCAGCCCACCGCCATCGACTTCCCCGCACGCGGCGCCGAATCGCTCACCTGCTGGCGCCCCGACACCATGCAGATCCTCGGCCAGGTCACCGGCCGAACCGCCAGCGGCGCCATGCGCACAAGCCGTCTTGGCCATGCCGTCATGCTCGGGCACAACGAAGAACAGGCGGGCGCCTCATTTTCGACACTGCTGTGCCGGGCGGTCTACGGCAAAACGACCGTGTTCACGGCGGAGCTGTGGTCAATTCCCGATCTGCGCGCGGCCTCCGACCGCTTCCACCGCGGCATCGCCCTGCTCGAAGGCGGGATCGTCACGCTGGCTGTCTTCCTGACCATCATCGCCCTGCGCAACCGGGAATGGACTTTCCTGCTGCTGGCAGTCTGGCTCATTGGCAATCTGCGCCTGGGCGCCTACGCACTTGGCTGGGACAGTCAGTGGCTCGGCTTCGCGCTACCGGTCAGCGGGCAGGAATTGCTGCGCAAGCTCACCCTGGCGGCGTATTACCTGGTCACGTACGCTCTCTTCACCCGGCTGTTCCGGAACACCAGTACGCGCCACCCCTCACTTTCCGCTGCCCTGCAGTGGCTGGGCATCCTGCAGCTGGCCGCCGCCTTCTTCATGCCTTGGGAAGCTTTCAACATCCTGAGCGGTGCCATCTGGGCGCTCGCCCTGCTGGCTGGCCTGTTCGTGCTGCGCCACAGCCTCGTCAACCGGCCGCAGCGCCGGGTCACCTTGCCCATGCTGTCGCTGGCCGCCGGCCTGGCGGTCAGCGTCATTGGTCTCGTGATCACGCTCATGGGCCAGGAAGCGCTGCTCGATTCATTCAGCAGTGTGCTGGGGCTGCTGCTTGCCAACGTAATGATCGCGCTGGCGGTGGGGGGCATCATTCGTGAAGGCCGCCGCGAACGCATCCGCGCCCAGACCGAGCTGGTCACCGGCTATGTCGTGGCACCGCTGGGCCTGTTCACGCTCGACACAGACGGCCGCTTTCTGCGCATGAACCTCATCATGCGCGAAATGCTGGCCCTCAACGAATCTCACGGCGATCCGCTCTACTGGCACGACCTCTTCCCGCAACAAGACTGGGAAACCGTGGCCCGCGACACCCTGGCAGGCAAAGACACCGACATTCATGTCAGCCACGACAACGCCGATCAGGGGCAGCCCCGCCATTTTGCCCTGCGGGCCGCACTGGCCGGCGACCACATCGAAGGCTCACTGCAAGATATCACCGCGCGCACCCGGGCGATGGAAGAGCTGCGCGGCATGGTCGACAGCGACCCCCTGACTCAGGCACTGAACCGCCGCGGCATCGAGAAACGCCTCGACGAAGCCCTGACCCAGCTGCAGAAGCACAACGTGCCCTGCTCTCTGGCCTACATGGATCTCGACCACTTCAAACGCATCAACGGCCTGTTCGGCCACATGGCGGGCGACGAGATCCTCATGCAGGTCACCGAGCGTCTGCGCACGATTCTTACCGAAGAGCAGGCCATGGGGCGCATGGGCAGCGATGAGTTCATCATCCTGTTCCCCAACATGAGCATTGGCGATGCGCGCGTCACCGCGCAGCGCATCATCGTTGAACTGAACGAAACCCCATACCAGGTCGGCCAGCGCCACTTCCAGATCCGTTCGGCCATCGGCGTTGTTGAAGTCAATCGCGGCATGAGCGTGGCCGCCGCAATTTCGGCCGCCACCCGGGCCTGCCGCGATGCTCGCAAGCAGCATCAAGATGTGGTGGTGTACGAGCTCGATTCCAGTGAATTGCAGGCCCACACCGAGGAGCTGCGCCTGTTCGACCAGCTCGAAGGCGGCACTTCGCCCAAGGGGCTGTATCTCGAGATGCAGCCCATCATGGCGCTGAACAATGCCGACGACAGCCTGAACTTCGAGATCCTGCTGCGCGTGCGCGATACGCAGGGCCGCCTGATACCCACCGGCAAGATCGTGAGCGGTGCCGAAGAAAGCGGCACGATCACCATCATCGACAAATGGGTGTTCTCGGCCACGCTCGAATGGCTGGCCAAGCACGATGATCGCCTGCGCAAGACACAGTTCGTCAACGTGAATCTGAGCGGCGTTTCGCTCAACAACGACAAGTTCATCGAGACCCTGTTCCAGCTGCTCGGCCGCTACCCGAATCTGTCCCGCCGCCTGTGCGTCGAGATCACCGAGGGCGTGGCGCTGCAGAATCCCGAACGCACGCGCGGCCTCATTACCCGACTGCAAAAAATGGGCGTGCGCATCGCGCTCGACGATTTCGGCGCCGGCTACACCTCGTTCAGTTATCTCAAGCAGCTGGGTGCCGACGCCATCAAGATCGACGGCACACTGGTGCGCGACATGCTCGCCAGCGAAACCAATATCGCGATCGTGCGCACCATTGTCGAACTGGCCCAGAACCTGGGCATGTTCAGCATTGCTGAATGGGTCGAAGACGTGCAGGCGCTTGAAGCGCTGCGGGAAATGGGCGTTGATTACGTTCAGGGCTACGCAGTCAGCGCGGCCCTCACGCCCATGGAGATTCTCGACGCCGAGAACCTGTCCGACCTGGTCACCAACGCCGAAACGCTGGCCTACATCAGCCGCAATTCCATGCCGCGCGGGCCGAGAGACTGACAAGCGCCCGCGATGCGCGGAGCAAACGCTCGCGACGCGCGGGGAACAGTCACAGCGCGTTTACTGCCGCATAAAAAGCAAAGTGGCCGGCCCAATGAAGGCGCCGGCCACTTTGCATCTCAGCCTTTCCGGCCTTAGAGTTCGCCGTAGGAATGCAGCCCGGACAGGAACATGTTCACGCCCAGGAAGGCAAAGCTGGTGATCAGCAGGCCACCCAGCGCCCAGTAGGCCGCCATGGTGCCGCGCAGGCCCTTCATGAGGCGCATGTGCAGCCAGGCCGCGTAATTCAGCCAGACGATTAGCGCCCAGGTTTCCTTGGGATCCCACTGCCAGTATGTGCCCCAGGCGTCGGCGGCCCACAGGGCGCCCAGAATGGTGGCCACGGTGAAGAACGCAAAGCCCACCGCGATGGCGCGATACATGATGTCGTCGAGCACTTCGAGCGAAGGCAGATGGCGGCCGATGGGGCCGCGCAGGGCCAGGATGCCGCCGACCACCAGGGCGCCGCCCCCGAAGTACAGCATCCAGGTTGCCGAGACTTCGCGCGAACCGAACATGAAGGGCTCGGCGCACATGATCGCCCCCAGCAGGAAGAGCGGGATCAGGCGCTTGCGCGACACGGTCTCGCTGTGTTCCTTGACCAGGTAAGCAAAGCCCACCATGGCTGCCAGTGCGAAGGTGCCGTAGCCGATGAAGTTGGCCGGCACGTGCAGCTTCATCCACCAGCTCTTGAGCGCCGGAACCAGCGGCTGAATCTGATACGCGTCGCGCGTGATCGAATACCACAGCAGGAAAATGACCGACGAGGTGACGACCAGCAGCACGAAACCGCCCAGCGCACGGGTGGCGTAACGGCGTTCGTAATACAGGTAGAACAATGCCGTGATGACGGCGAACATCACGAACACTTCGTACAGGTTGCTGACCGGAATGTGGCCGATATCGGGGCCCAGCAGATGACCCTCGCGCCAGCGCACCAGCATGCCGATGGTGCCCGCATACACGGCGGCCCAGGTCAGGCCCGAGCCCATCCACGCCGCGGTGCTGCTGACGAAACCCACCCAGTAGCACACGGTGGCGAGCACGAACAAGGCGCACATCCACAAAATGGCCGACTGGGAAGAGAGCAGATACTTGAGCAGGAACAGCGATTCGGCACGGGTGATATCGCCCTGATGCAGACCGGCGCCGCCGCTGTACAGCCAGATGGCGAACAACGCCACCAGACCGGAAACCACCGTGAGCGTGCGCAGCGGCCGCCACAACCAGCCCATCCAGACCAGCGCGGGCACCGCACCCACCAGAATGGCCTTCTCGTAGACGTCCATGGCATGCGGATACTGCACGAACGCATACGCCACGCCCAGGCTCAGCAGCACGAAATAGGCGATGTCGGTCCAGTCTGGCCGGCCCCGCTGCCCACGGGAGTCGCCACTGGCGGACATGTCGAGCTCCCACATTGCCGCGCCAGGTGAAGTCATGGTCTCGGACATAATGGCCTCTATCAGGTTACAAGACGCGTGAAGGCGTCTTTGAAACGATCGAATTCGCGATTGAAATCAAGGTTGCGACGCTGGGAGGTCATGGCCGCCAGCAGCTCGCTGCCCCCTTGAGCGGGCCGCACCCATACCCAGATGCGGCGGTCGCGGATGTAGAACATGGCGAACACGCCGATCACCAGAAACAGGCTGCCCAGGTACACCGTGTTCTTGCCCGGGCTGCGCGCCACCTGGAAGACGCTGGCCTCTTTCTGTTCAAAACCGTTGAGGGTGAGGAACACGGGGGCCGGGTAGTCGGGCAGATTGGCGACGGCCAGCAGGGCCATCTGTACCCAACGCTGCCCTTCGGCGAATGCTTCACCTTCTGTCGCAATGGGCGCCAGGCCGTCGCGTGCCCGCACGAGGTCGCGCAGTTCGGACAAGGTGAGCTGGATCATGGGTACCGCAAAGCCCAGCACCTTGTCGTGATCGGCTTCGGGCACATTGCCAAGTATTCCATCAAAGCCGGAACGCTGGAAGGTTTCAAGCGCCCCGGCGGCCGCCTTTTGCAGCAGGTCTGCGTCGACATTGGGCGTGGCGTTCTTCTCGGCGAAGCGCGTAGCCGCGAGATTGACCATGGCGGGCTCAGACAAGGCCGCGCGCAGGGCCATGAACTCATTCACCGAATCATTGGCGTCGACGGGAATGCGAACATAGCGAAATGGCACGGCCTGCGACTCACGGATGCCGGCGAGAATGACCCGGCTGCCGTCGAGCTCCATGGGCAGCATGTAATTGGTGTATTCGAACGACTGGCCGTCGGCCCCGATGATGCGGTACTGAACGCTCGGCCCCACGTTGCGCAGGTTCTCGTTGCGAGACGCGGCCGCACTGCCGCTGACCGCCGCCACGTGGTCGATGGCCGCCTTGGGCTGCGGCGGCTCTCCGGTGCCAAGATCTTCGACGTTGATGACACGCAGCGCCGTGAATTCTACGGTGAGCGGGGTCTCGCGGCCGTTTTCCGTGACTGCGATCTCGCTGCGGCTGCCCACCACGCCACTGACCTCGAACGGGCGGTTGGCCGCGCCGCGCAGGGGATAGCCCTGCAGGCGGATCGTGCTGCCGCCGTCGTCAAAGCTGGACTGATAGACCGTGACGCCCTTGTAGCGCAGGGGTTCATTCACTTCGATATTGCGCTCGAAGCGTTCGCCTGTTTCATGGTCGGTGACTTCCACCACGCTGCGGAAGCTGCTGGGCATGCCGGTGGAGTAATACTCAACGATGAAGTCCTTGAGATGCACGCTGAAGGGCAGCGGCTGAACCAGAATGCCATTGCCCACACTGATAAGCCCGTTGGCGGCGGTGGCGCCTTCGGGCACCAGCATGTTGGCCCGAAAGCTCGGGTTGGACAGCGACAGGCGCCCGCTTTCGGGCACCTGCGAAATGAGCATGTTCTCGGTAATGGGCTTTTTATCGAAGAGCCACACCTGCATGCGCACCGGCAGTTCGCTGTCGAGCAGGCCGCCCACACAGATCACGACAATGGCCACGTGGGCAAAGATATAGCCCAGGCGGTTCGTGCCGCCCTTCTTGGCCGCCAGCATGATGCTGTCGCCGTCCTGGCGCAGCTTCCAGCGGTAACCGTTGCTGCGCAGCCAGGGCTGCAGGCGTTCGAGCGCCTGCGCGGGGGCAACGGGCATGGAGCCTTCGACCCGATGATGAAAGGCGCGCAGGCTGCTGCCGCGCACGTGTTCCCGGAACGAACGGGCGTCTTTGATGAAGCGTGGTGTATTGCGGATCACGCAGATCGTGGTGGACACGACCAGGAAGGCCATGATCACCAGGAACCACCAGCTGTTGTACACATGCCAGACCGAGAACGTGTCGAACACGGCATACCAGAACGGGCCGAAGCGGTCGACGTAGTCGCTGGGCGGCTGATTCTGCATGAGCACCGTGCCGATCACGCTGGCCACGCAGATGAACATCAGCAGGCTGACGGCGAATCGCATCGAGCCGAGCAGCTCGAAAAGGTCGGCGTTGAGACGGCGCGGGGAAGACTTGGATGTCACGAATCGCACTTCAAGAAAAAAGGGGGCTGCCTTGCGGCATACCCCCCATTCTAAGTCTTAGGGCAGCGGAGTGGCCGCCGCCAAGTCGTTCAGGTTTGTTTAAGCTCAAACCTTCTGCATATAGGCCGCCTTCCCGCAGGTGTGCGCGGCCTCATGCTTTTGTATCAGCGCAGGCCTGCCGCGTAGTCGGCCACGGCTGCGATGTCGCGATCGGACATGCGATCGGCGATTTCGAACATTTCGGTGCTGTTGGCACGGTCGCCATTGCGGAACAGGCGCAGCTGCTCGGCAATGTAGTCGGGGTGCTGACCGGCAATACGCGGGTACTTGCCGGGGATGCCTGCGCCGTTGGGCGAGTGGCAGCCCGCACAGGCCGGCACGCCACGCGAAGCAATGCCACCGCGCCAGATCGACAGACCACGTTCCATGGTCGCCTCGTTGCTGGCCGAAGCGGCGGCTTCGGGGTTGAGCGGCTGTATCGACAGATAGTACGCGAGGTTGCGGATATCTTCGTCGGTGAGGGGAGCGGCCATGGGAGCCATGAGCGAAGGCGCGCCGTCGGGGCCGTTGCGCAGCGGCGGATGGTCGCCCTTGGGCTTGAAATCGATCAGCTGCTTGACGAGATATTCGTAAGGCTGCGCAGAAAGGTTGGGGTTGACCGGGATGATGCTGTTTCCGGCTTCGCCGTGACAGCTTGCACAGGCAATGACGCCACGCGCCATGTCGCCGTTGACATAAAGCTGTTCACCTTTGGCCAAATCAGGCTTTGCGCCGGGCTCGGCGGCCTGGCTGACGGGAACTGCGCAAATGCCGAGCAGCACACCGCTGGCAACAACCATTCTGGAAAGCATACGCTTCATGAAGACCTCGACGATCGCGAATTCGACCCGGCACCATTGGCGCCACGTTAACCATTTTTAGCCCGTGACCCAACCGGCCCGACCAGGCATGGCAGCTTGAATCATGAGTTTTCAAACACACGATTATACAATAGGGTTTGAAATCTACTGTCACAGGGTCCCCCGTGTCCATTCTGCATCGCGCCCGCTTCACCACTTCGGCCGCGCGGCTCGACCAGCTTCCGCCGCCAACCGGCCCCGAAGTCTGCTTCGTCGGCCGCTCGAACGCAGGCAAATCCTCCGCGCTGAACGTGCTCACCAACCAGCGCCGGCTGGCGTTTTCGAGCAAGACGCCCGGCCGCACACGGCTCATCAACATGTTCGGTATTCCCGACCCGCTCGACCCGGATGCGGTGCTCGGTTACCTGGTCGACCTGCCCGGTTACGGCTACGCCTCCGTGGCGCAATCGGCTCGCGAAGAGTGGGCCGACGTGCTGGGCGGCTACCTGCGCGACCGGCCCTCGCTTGCCGGGGTCGTTCTGCTCATCGACATCCGCCGGGGCGTCACGGCCCTCGACCGCCGCCTGGCCGACTGGCTGGCACCGCGCAACGTGCCGGTACTGGCACTGCTCACCAAGGCCGACAAGCTCGCCTACGGCCAGCGGGTGCGCGCCATTGCAGCCGTCAAGAAAGAACTGGCAGATCTCGGCACGCTGCGCGCAGTGGCATTTTCGGCCACGCATCGCATCGGGATCGAAGAGGCCACCGAGCACATCGTCAACTGGATCTCGCCACAGATCGTCCCGTAATCGTTTTCCGGCTTGCGAGCCGGGCTCCGGAGCAACAATGACCGCTTTTCTGCCCCAGGCCGATTTCCCTGCCGCACGGCCACGGCGCAATCGCCGCGACGACTTCACGCGCCGCCTGGTACGTGAGCACACGCTCACGGCCGACGACTTCATCTACCCCGTGGTCATTGCCGAAGGCAATGGGCTGCGTCAGCCGGTGCCTTCAATGCCCGGCGTCGAACGGCTTTCCATCGACACCCTGCTGCCCGTGGCAGAACAGTGCGTCGACCTGGGCATTCCGGTGCTGGCGCTCTTTCCGGCGATCGAGACCCACCTGAAGACCCCCGACGGCGCCGAAGCCGCCAACCCCGATGGCCTGGTGCCGCGCGCCGTGCGCGAGCTCAAGAACCGCTTCCCCGAGCTGGGCGTGCTCACTGACGTGGCGCTCGACCCCTACACCAGCCACGGGCAAGACGGCATCATCGACGAAACGGGTTATGTGCTGAACGAGCCCACCGTTGAAATGCTGGTACGCCAGGCACTGGTGCAGGCCGAAGCCGGTGTCGATATCGTGGCACCCAGCGACATGATGGACGGGCGGGTCGGCGCCCTGCGCCAGGCGCTGGAACGCGAACGCCACATCTACACCCGCATCATGGCCTACTCCGCCAAGTACGCCAGCGCCTTCTACGGGCCCTTCCGCGACGCGGTCGGTTCGGCCGCCAATCTGGGCAGGTCGAACAAGGCGTCTTACCAGATGGACCCGGCCAATCGCGCCGAGGCCCTGCGCGAGGTGGCTGCCGACATCCGGGAAGGCGCCGACATGGTGATGGTGAAGCCCGGCATGCCC
>JAEZGR010000007.1 GCA_023437255.1 Pseudomonadota bacterium
GAACTGGGTCGCGGTAGAACACGACAGCCAGGGCATGCTGCCCGACAAGCTTGACGCCGCCTTGCAGGCCACCGGATGCAAAATCGTTTACACGATTCCAGTCTGCCAGAACCCCCTGGGATTCGAAGTTGGCCAGACACGACGCGAGGCCATTGCCGCTGTCGCGAAGAAACACGACGCCTATATCGTGGAGGACGACATCTACGGCATCTACGCCGTTAGCGGCAGCCCCACCTACAAGGAGCTGGACCCCGATCGGGTGTATTTCGCCACGAGCGTGTCGAAGTGCCTGACCCCCTTGTTGCGAGCCGGTGTGCTGGCTCCGCCGCAACAACGGTTGAACGGCATCGTGCGTCAGCTGCGAGCTTTGGTGCTGGGCGCGTCTCCAATCGCACTGGAGATGGGTTGCGTGCTGCTCGAAACAGGAGCCGACCGCGCTGCGGCCGCAGCGCTCAGAGACGAAGCCCGCGCCCGCACCACAATCGCACAGGCGCTTCTGGGGCTCGACTCAGTGCCCATGCCCTCGGGCTCGCCTCACCTGTGGCTGCCGCTACGCCCGGTCGAGGCCGAACGACTGGCCAGGCGGGCGGGGGAACAGGGCATCAGGCTGACACCCCCCGACGCCGGCACGGTGGGTCCGAGCAGTGGTGGCCTGCGCCTTTGCATTCTGGCCCCCGCACTGCGCAGCGACATGGAACAGGCGCTCAAACAACTCGCCAGCCTGATCGACGACCCCGACGAAGTCGTGGTCTGATCAAACCGATCTGCTCATGGCGCGATGGACATGACCGGACGCCAGGTCACTTCCGTTGTCATGTACGACATGGGTGCATGCAACGGCGCAGCGATTCGGCCTCGCGTATCATCAATGGCATGAACGCTGAATCTTCTTGCATCGCCCTCTTCATTCTTGGCCACGCCGGGACCGGCAAGTCGTGGCTCACCCACCGCTTCGTCTCGCAGCAGCACCGCGCCGGGCGCTCCTGGTGCGTTCTCGACAAAGATGTTGTCAGTGAGGTCTGGACAGGGCCGCTGCTAGCCGCCCACGGTCACGATCCGAACGACCGTGACAGCCCTTTCTTCAAGGAAGTGGCCCGCGACCTGGGCTATCAGAGCACCCTGCGGGTGGGGCGCGATCAAATCGAGCACGGCACCAACGTGGTGTTTCCCGGCCCGTGGAGCCGTGAGCTGGCAACGGGCGCCCTCTTCGTTCCCGAAGAACTTGGCCTGCCCGCCCACACAAAGCTACGCCACGTCTGGCTCGACCTGTCGCTTGAGATACGCAAACAGCGCATCATCGACCGCGGCGACCCACGCGATCAATGGAAACTGGCTCATTGGGACGAGTACACGGCCGCATTGCGCCGACCGCAGGCCGTGACAGATGGGCGCGTTCCAGTACTGGATGCCGCCCTGCCGGCCGAACAACAGCTTGAGTTCCTGCAGCGGCTGGTCACTGTCTAGCAGAACGCAGCCGCTGCCAAGTCGTGCTTACGCTTCGATCTTGGTGCCCAGCACGGCCAGGAACTGTGCCATCCAGGCCGGATGCGCGGGCCAGGCCGGTGCCGTCACAAGGTGCCCGTCGGTATGGGCTGCATCAATCGCAATGTCTGCATACGTGCCGCCCGCCAGCCGCACCTCTGTTGCACACGCCGGATACGCCGAACAAGTACGGCCTTCGAGTATTCCGGCAGCCGCCAATATCTGCGCGCCATGGCATACCGCGGCGATCGGCTTGCGGGCATCATTGAAATGCCGCACGATCTCGAGCACACGCTCGTTCATGCGCAGATACTCGGGCGCACGCCCGCCCGGGATCACGAGCCCGTCGTAATCAGACGGATCAACCGCATCGAAATCGTGGTTCAACGTGAAGCGGTGCCCGGGCTTCTCGCTATACGTCTGATCGCCCTCGAAATCATGGATTGCGGTGGCCACGGAGTCGCCCGCCTTTTTGTCGGGGCAGACGGCGTGCACGGTGTGACCCACCGTGAGCAGCACCTGAAACGGCACCATGGTTTCGTAGTCTTCTGCGTAATCGCCCACCAGCATCAACAGCTTCTTGCCCATATCCGGTCTCCTGAAGTAAGGCAGGCGTCAGCTCGTGGCGCGCCTGCTCGGGGTTGGCATAGCGTGCTTCGCAGACGAGAATACCACCCGTGCCACTTAGTGCGATACGCGGTGACCCTGCAGATACTCCAGGACAGCGTCTTGCGACCCGGCGAATACGACCCGCGAGGCCTTGGACTGCGACTGGTAGGTGTACATCGGGTCGTAGTAGTCCGCCAGCAGGCGCTCGATCCACGAACGGTGCAGCGCCACTTCACCCGTGGAGCCATGCACCCGCAATGCATCATCCATTAGGCCGGCCACTTCGCGGTGGCGTGCATCACCCAGACGCCGCGCAATCTTGCCCAAGCTTTGCCGCAAGCGCTCGCAAAACTGAGCGAAGCCCGCTTCCTCGCCGTATAGGGCGACGAACTCAGCCTGAAGGTCGACCACGTAATCGCGCAGAATGCGCTCGACCCGATTCTCGAAACTATCTTCCAGCCAGACCATCGGGCACGACGGCATCAGCTGCGCAAGCTGCAGGGGCAGGCTGCAGCTCCCAATGAAGCGCCCTTCGTCCTCGAGCACAAAACTGCGCAATCCGGCCTCGCGCTTTTTCATGTAATCGATGGCGAGCCGATTCTCGAAGTCGATCTGGGCCGGCTGACCAAACGCGTGGCGCCCGAAACTGGAGCCGCGGTGCTGCGCGTGGCCTTCGAGATCGATGCTGTTTGGCAGTGCGCGCAAGACATCGGTCTTGCCCGTGCCGGTCATGCCGCCCAATACGATGTGTCCACAGCTCGTGCCCGACTCTTCAAGCTTGCCGAGCAGGAAGCTGCGCATGGCCTTGTAGCCACCTGCGACTCGGGGGTAGCGGATGCCGGCCTCGGACTGCAGCCATTGCTGGGTGATCTGCGAACGCAACCCGCCACGGAAGCAATAGAGAAAGCCATCGGGGTTCGCCTGGGCGAAAGCGGCCCACGCTTCGATGCGCTGCGCCTTTATCGTGCCGCTCACCAATTGATGCCCCAGCTTGATGGCGGCCTCCTGACCCTGGTTCTTGTAGCAGGTGCCTACCGCTGCACGCTCAGAATCGCTCATTAAAGGTAAATTCACCGCGCCAGGGAAGGCGCCGCGGGCAAACTCTGTGGGCGCACGCGTATCCATCAGGGGCACGCCGCTCAGAAACAGGGCGCGGTAATCGGCGGTGTCGTCGCGCATCAGAACACTTCTACCGCGAATTCACGCTTCTCGGTGAGCTCGCCGATAGGGTCCAGCTCCAGATGCAGTTCCGCAGCGAGCGAACGGAACGCCGCGTCGGCCCTTGGATCCACGGCAACCAACAGTCCGCCACTGGTCTGTGGATCGCAGAGCAGCTCAAGCTGACCCGGTGCCAACGGCGCGATCCCGTGCCCGTAGCTGTCGAAGTTGCGTTGCGTTCCACCCGGCACGCAGCCGGCGGCCTGATAGGCGTCAACACCCGGAAGGCGCGGCACGCGACCGAATTCCACCCGGGCGGTCACGCCGCTACCGTCGGCCATCTCCACCAGGTGACCGAGAAGCCCGAAGCCGGTGACGTCGGTCATGGCTTTGACGCCGTCGAGCTCGGCGAAGCGCGATCCCGCTTTGTTCGGCTTGCACATCCAGTCTCGTGCAAGGCCACGGTGTTCAGGCCGCAGCTTCGACTGCTTCTCGGCCGTGGTCAGTATTCCGATGCCCAGGGGCTTGGTGAGATAGAGCCGGCAGCCGGCCGTGGCCGTGTCGTTGCGCTTGAGTCGCGCCTTGCGCACCACCCCGGTGACGGCCAACCCGAATATGGGCTCCGGTGCATCGATGGAGTGGCCGCCGGCCAGCGCGATCCCGACCTCATCACAGGCTGCACGCCCCCCACGGACAACCTCTCGCGCCACCTCCGGCGGCAGCACGTTCACCGGCCAGCCCAGTATGGCAATGGCCAGCAGTGGGTCACCGCCCATGGCATAGATGTCGCTGATTGCATTGGTGGCGGCGATACGCCCGAAATCGAAGGGATCGTCGACGATCGGCATGAAGAAGTCGGTGGTCGACACGACGCCCTGTTCATCGTCGAGCGCATAGACCGCTGCATCGTCGCGCGAGGCATTGCCCACCCACAAGCGTGGGTCGAGATGCTGCGCGCCGCTGCCGGAAAGAATGACCTCGAGCACCTTGGGCGAGATCTTGCAGCCGCAGCCGGCGCCATGACTGTACTGGGTAAGAC
>JAEZGR010000011.1 GCA_023437255.1 Pseudomonadota bacterium
ATGAATCACCATCGCAACGGCATCGCCAACGACCCTGCCGCGCCCGCCTCGACCGCCAGCCCCGCCAGGCAGCGCGTACCCGCTCTGCTCCGTGCCTGGTGGTCAGCCAAAACACCGCGTGAGCGCACGCTGCTCGGCATCGCCTTCACGCTGCTTGCCGTGTTCGTCATCTGGTCATTCGGCGTTCGCCCCGCCCTCGACACCATTGCACGCTCACACGATACGCTGCCACGCCTGCGAGCCGAAGCAATACAGATCGACGCCTACATTCTGGAAGCCCGCGCACTGGATCGCCGTCGAACGGGCCAAATCGATCCGGCCACGCTATCCGACTCGCTGAACGAGGATCTACACCGCGCCGGGCTCGGCAACCACGCCAGCAGCAGTGCAACCGCTATTCCCTCGGTAGGGAGCGAGGGCTGGGAAATCACCCTGACCGACGCGCCGGCAAGCGCCGTGTTCGACTGGCTGGCCGGCCTGCCCTACCGCCTGCAGCTGCAAGTGCATTCGATCGATCTGCATCGCAGCCGCATCGACGGCCGTGACCGCCCGGGCCATGTCAGCGGCCATGTCGTGGTGCTGGCGCCCGAGGAGCGCAGACCATGAGCCGCCACGTCGCCCTCCTTGTATTGGCCGTCTTGATCGCGGTCGCCGCCGCCGTATCCGTGTGGCCCGCCCGCTGGCTGATGCGCGCAGTGCCTGCGCATGCACCGCTAGCGGTCGTGGCCGCCGAAGGCACGCTCTGGTCGGGCAACGCCACCCTCGCGTTGGGGCGGGGTGAGCTCCAACGCACCTTGCCCGACCCGCTGCGATGGCGCTGGTCGTTCAGTCGCGGCCCGCAGATGATCGTCGAGCACCCCTGGCTCGCCGGGCCCCTCATCATCGCCCCCTCGCTCACCGGCATCGGCATTTCTGCACAGACCCTGCAGCTGCCCGCGCAGGCGCTCGCCACACTCGATGCCCGCATCGCCGCCGTCGATCCCGACGGTCGAGTGATCGTCAGCTGGCCGGCCAGCTTTGTCGGCAACCACGCCCGCCCAGCCGGCGCTCAACTGTTGAAAGCCGAATGGCGCGACGCCGGATCAGCACTCACCCCCGTGCGCCCGCTGGGCCATTACACGCTGGATATCAGGCAGTCCCAGGGCGATGCCCTGGCCATTACCCTGGCCACTCAGACGGGGCCATTGCTCATGAACGGCAACGGCGTACTTGACCCGGGCGGCCGTTTCAGCTTCGATGGCATTGCCCGCGCCGATCCAACCGCCGGCGCCAGCGTTCACGCAGCACTCGCCGACGTGCTGGGTGCGCTGGGCCCCCGACACAATGATCAGACACAGCTGCAGTTCCGCTGACAGCCTTTGCAACCCGAGACACCGGTAAACCCATGAAGAACTCCATTCCATCAGCCAGTGCGACACCCCGCCCGATGCATCGGCGGAAGCGCACGCTTGCGGAACGCCGCTCACTTCAAAGGTACGGGGCCCTGCCGGCGCTCGCGCTGCTGACGATTGCACTGTCTGCCTGCACGACGCCCAATCGGCCAAGTGGCGATTCGCCATCGCAGCTGGTCGTACAGACCTCCACCGGCCAGGGGTGGCGAGTGGAAAGCGCGCCAAGCACTTCGACACGGCCGGTACCGCGCCCCCCGGCGCCGCAGGCGACTCAGCCACCGAGCAGCCGTGACCCGGCGCGCGGAACCAGCCCTTCAACATCCACAGCACGTGGCGACTCGCAAGCGACCACCATGCTGAATTTCGTGGACGCCGACCTGCAGGGTGTCGTGCGTGCCCTGTCGGCATTCACTGGCCGGAATTTCGTGGTCGATCCGCGCGTGCGGGGTCCGCTGACCCTGGTCTCAGAGGCCCCTGTCGATGCCAACACCGCCTATTCCATGCTGTTGGCCGCCTTGCGTATGCAGGGCTTTGCAGTGGTCGATGTAGACGGCGTAAGCAGAGTCGTACCCGAGGCCGACGCCAAGCTGCAGGGGGGGCCGGTGGGGTCGGGAACAGGCGCCATCGACACGCCGGGCGGCGAGCTGGCAACGCGCGTCTTCCCGCTGCGTTATGAAAACGCGGCAGCGCTGGTGCCCATTCTGCGACCCATGATCGCCCCCAACAACACGATCAACGCCTACCCCGGCAACAACACACTGGTCATTACCGACTATGCCGATAATCTGGAACGTATCGCCAAGGTGATTGCCGATATCGATACGCCCGACGCCTTCAGCACCGACGTCGTACCCATCCGCTATGGCGTCGCACTCGACGTCGCAGCACTGGCGGCACAGTTGCTCGACAATCGTGGCAGCGAAGCCGGCGGGCAGGTCACCGTGGTGGCCGACCCGCGCAGCAATTCCGTTCTGCTGCGGGCAGGCAGCCCCGACCGCCTGGAGCTGGCCCGGGATCTGATACGCCGCATCGATCGGCCCGAAACCGGCACCGGCAATCTGCACGTCGTTTATCTGCGCAATGCCCAGGCGACCCGTCTCGCCGAGGTATTGCGCGGGGCGCTAGGCGGTACGCAAGGTGGTTCGGGAAGCGGTGCTGGCGATCTCCTGGGCGGCGGGCTTTCAGACATGCCTGACGGAGGCGGTGCGCTCAGCGGACCGGCAACGAACACCTTCTCGACACCCGCAGCGGCGCGCAGCGGCTTCGAAGCGACCGGAAGCGGCCTGGGCCGCCAGAGCGGCATCAACCCGCTGCAACAAGGCGTGGCATTCACGGCGGGCGGAGCGACGGTTCAGGCCGACCCCACCACCAACACCCTCATCATCTCGGCCCCTCCTCCCC
>JAEZGR010000140.1 GCA_023437255.1 Pseudomonadota bacterium
GATGTAGACGTCGAAGCTTACTTCAAGTGTTACTTCATTGCCGCCAGCATTTCTTCGGTAAGTGCCAGCATATTGTTCAGGCCACCCCCGATCAGATACCAGCCGTTGGGGTCCACGTACACCACACGTCCTTCCTTGAAGGCGCGGGTCTGGCCAAGTTGAGGATGTTTTTCCAGGGTGGCCGCAGCGGTACGTTCGGCCCCGTTGATCGCTCCCCGATCCAGCACGATCAGCCAGTCGGGTTCCGCTGCCGCGATGTCGGCCAGGATACGAGCGCGTTTTTCGGCTGCAGCCTTGGCCTCGGGCGAACCGGGTTCGGGCCGCGGCTGCGCGGGCGCGTTCGGGTCAGTTGCGGGCAGCACCGACTTCAGGCCGGCCATCTCGTAGGCATAGCCGTAGCGGTCGCCGGGTGCATGGGGAACGATGGTGTCCTTCACGGTAAAGAGCATCGCGGCCGTCTTGCCGTCGTTGATGCGATGCAGTTCTTCGACGTTGCGGTCGACTTTCGCCAACGCCGCCTTGGCCTGTTCTTCTTTTCCAAAGGCTTTGCCCAGGGCCAGATTCGTGTCACGGAAGTGCGCCATGAAGTTCAGCAGATCCGGCATGAAATCGACGGTGTGTGCGAGTTTCTCAAGCTCGGGAACGGCCGGCAGGGATCGGCGCCCCGCCACGATGAGATCCGGCCGGATTTCCTTCAGCGCAGCGTAGTCGGGCTCGAAGAGGGTGCCCACTACCGGTTTGTCTTTGTATCGGGCGAGCGCGCCTTCGTAGGTCGAGCGGGGTACCCCCGCCACCGGCACATCCAGCGCGGCGAGCGTGTCGAGTGTGGCCAGGTCGAAGCTGACCACGCGCTGGGGCGTGGCGTCGAGCTTCAAGACGCCCTTGCTGTGTGCGAGTTCAAAGGCGTGCGCCGAAGCGAGCGGGAGGGAAATCAACGTGGCCGCAAAGAGGGCCCGGGTGGCGGTGAGCTTCATCGTGTCTCTGGAGAGGTGGGAGGGTAAACAATAATGAGTCGCATTATAGATGTTTATCATGAGACTTCGGCATCGTGACGAATCAGCGATGCTCCCGGTAGACGCGGAGCGCACCGGCAGAGGGCGCAGAGGTATGTGCATGCACTAAATGAGTGCAGAGGCAGGTGGAAGCGGCTGGGAAGTGCTTTAAAAAACTGGCATGGGTATTGCGAAAAGTGCAGTGTCACCAACTGGAGCACATACCATGTCCCTGTTTTCCGACCCATTTGATGCAGATGTTCGACTCCACCCGCAAGGGTGTACCTGCGGCCGTCACGCCGCGACTCCATCAGGCGAGCGCACCGTCGCTGCCGCGGCCGAAGAACGGGTAGTGCAACGCGCCGTCATGCAGGCGATGTTCCCGGATGACCGGTTGCGTCGCAATTTCCTGAAGGCAGTGGGTTCGGGCACGGCCCTCGCGGCAATATCCAGCTTCCTCCCGCTCGCGGCGGCGCGTGACGCCTTTGCAGCGACGACGGGACCACTGGAGAAGACGAAGCTGAAAGTAGGCTTCATTCCGATTACGTGTGCAACGCCCATCATCATGGCGCACCCGCTGGGGTATTACAGCCGGCACGGCCTGGATGTCGAGGTGGTCAAGACCGCCGGTTGGGCAGTCATACGCGACAAGGCGCTGGCGGGTGAATACGACGCTGCGCACATGCTGTCGCCCATGCCGCTGGCCCTGTCGGTGGGCGCCGGGTCGCAGGCCATTCCCTGGACCATGCCCGCGGTGGAAAACATCAACGGGCAGGCAATCACGCTGGCCATGAAGCACAAGGACAAGCGTGATCCGCGCGACTGGAAAGGGTTCCGTCTGGCGGTTCCGTTCGACTACTCCATGCACAACTATCTGTTGCGCTACTACCTGGCCGAACATGGCATTGATCCTGATCGTGACGTTCAGATCCGCGCAGTTCCCCCGCCCGACATGGTAGCGAACCTGCGTGCCGGAAACCTGGACGGCTTCCTGGCGCCGGATCCCGTTAACCAGCGCGCGGTATACGACGGGGTGGGTTTCATTCACATGCTGTCCAAAGAGATCTGGGACGGGCACCCTTGCTGCGCATTCTCCGTCAGCAAGCGATTCGTGGAAGAGAACCCGAACACCTATCGGGCGCTGCTCAAGTCGATTCTCGATGCCACCTCGTATGCGGCAAAGAGCGAGAATCGCAAGGAGATTGCAGCTGCCATTGCGCCGGCCAATTATCTGAACCAGCCGGTGACGGTGGTGGAGCAGGTGCTGACGGGCACGTATGCCGACGGCCTGGGTCAGGTGCGCCAGGACCCGCACCGTATCGATTTCGACCCGTTCCCTTACGAGTCGTTCGCGATGTGGATCCTGACTCAGATGAAGCGCTGGGGCCAGATCAACGGTGAAGTCGATTATGCGAGCGTCGCCCGTGAAGTATTCCTTGCCACAGATGCCGCGCGCCTCATGAAGGAACTGGACATGCCGGTTCCGAGCGAGGGCAAGAAGGTGGTGGTCATGGGCAAGACATTCGATCCTGCTGCGCCGGAGGCGTATGTAAGCAGTTTCGCGATCGGACGGGGGTAATGGAATGAACGACTCTGCCTTGCGCTGGAAATCGGTGCTGCTGTCGGCAGCGATCTTTCTGGTTTTTCTATTGATCTGGCACGTCGCCACATTGCCGGCGCCGTCCACCAGCAATGTTGATCCGCAGTATGCGGCGTTGGTCGGGTCGGCCGCCGCTTCGGGCGGGGAGTCGGCCATGCCG
>JAEZGR010000105.1 GCA_023437255.1 Pseudomonadota bacterium
TAGCGCACCAGCGAATTGTGCGGCGAGAGATCGAGAATGTAGTACTTCATGATCCACGCAGGGATCAGAAGAATGGGTTCGGGATGCACTTTTTCAGTGGTGGGCGCGTACTGGATCAGTTCCATGACTGGCGTGCGCAGCACGACCTTGCCTTCGGTGACCGCCACGTCGCGGCCTACTTTGTATTCTTCTGCTCCTGCCGGCGGCAGGGAGTCGCGGCGGCGCTCCAGGTCTTCCATGAAGTGCACCATGCCCTGCAGCAGATTCACGCCCCCCTGTTCCGCCGTGGTTTTCAGCGCGATCGGATTGGTGAGCAGCTGATTGGTGGGCGAGAACATGTCGGTGAGCTGGCGGGCAATGAAATTCACTACATCGGCGTGATGCGGCGTGACCCCGCGAACCCCCCGCGTGGCGGTGTCCCACCAGCGCTGATTCATGAGAAAGGACTGCTGAAGCACGTTGTAGGGGAACTGCTGCCAGAGCGGGTCGCTGAAGCGGCGGTCCGACAGAGGCGGCTCGGGCGGTGTGGCCGGCGAGTTCAACGCCTGGTGGCCGGCCGCGGTGAGGCTTTCCTGCGCGTAGCGGGCGAGCGCGACCGCGTGTTCTGCGGGCATCTGTGCGAGTTCGGTCAGTTTGCCCGGCGAGGTGGCCAGATGCGATGCCCAGTCGAGCCAGGCCAGTGCAATGGATTGCGGCGACAGCGAACCCGATGCGATTGCGAGCATGGCCTGAGCCTGCTGATCGAGTTCCGCATGCGGATTCGAGGGCTGTACGGGCGGGGTCATGGACACCTCTGTTTGTTACGTATTGTTAACTTTGGCTTGTTTGGATGATACCGCAGCGCAGCGCGACTGCCTATGGCGTGGGCGCCGTGACTGAGGAATTACCCGTACGGTGTGGATTCATGCTTGCCACATCCCGTACGTATTGTTACGTTGCGCTCACCTTGCCTTCATATTGATCCTACCTCGATGAAAACGGCCCTTACACCCTTGGCGATGGCCATCTGGCTCCTCGCTTCCCCGTCGGCTGCCTATGAGAGCCATGCCGTCAACAACGACGCCGGAAGAACAGTAATTGAGGTGCGGTTCTTCGAGCCGGGCGATGGCCCCTTCGACGGCGGGGGCCCCGATGGCCGGACCTCCGTGTGGGCGTGGCAGCCCCACATCAAGGCACAGATACTTCAGGGCATTGGATATTGGGCGAACGTGCTTCAGCTGCAGGGCGATCAGGGTCCCGCCGTGCTCAATGTCGGTACCGATGGTGAAGAAGGCAACGCATTTGGATATTCGCCCCCCGGCCTGAACGGTAAAGACAGCCGGACCCTGCTGCAGCGCCATTTTCAGGGGCTGCCGGCTGCAGAAGAGGAAACCGCGATGGGGGCCCACGGGATTTTCGGCCTGGGGCCTTCTTCTTTTGCACCCGAGTATCGGTTTACCCAGATTCCACTGACCGGTTACGACGATCTGGTTTCGACCGCGATCCATGAACTTGCGCATGGCCTGGGCGCGTCTTCGGAAGCCAATCGCGACGACGGCAATGAGTACAAGCCGAGGTTCCCGGAGGTACTTCAGGCCTGGGCGCCGCTGATGGTGGACGACAACGGCCGCGCGGCACGTCCGGGACAGGCCATCTTGTGTGATTTTTGTGAGCACCCTTACGACCCCGACGCCTTTGATGCGCGCAATGACCGCTCCGTACTCATCGGGCCCAATATTGCCGAGGTGCTGGAAGGCGGGCTGCCGGGTGTGCCGGTCTCGATGTATATCAGCCTGTACGGCGGGCCACGCGGGTTTGACAACAACAACATGAGCCACAGCGAGCTGGCCAACAGCATGATGAGTCATCAGAACTACCGGAATTACACGGGGTTCATGGAAGCTGAGCTGGCGGTTCTGCAGGATATTGGCTACACCATAGACCGTCGCAACTTCTTCGGGCGCTCGGTGTTTGGAAGCGGCCTCGACATCGTGTACGATCGCGGCTTTTATGCGCGCAATCCGGCGGGCACCGCCTACGTGGTGGGGCAGCCGAACAAGGCAGTGCTGGGCCTGGGGCTGCATGTTTATGGCAGCCATAACCGCATCCGCCAGGTGGCCGACCTGCTGGCAGATGGTGAGGGCGGTGCAGGCATTCGGGTCGACGGCGAAGGCAATCGCCTGACGATCGACCGGGGTGTGCGTGTTCAGGCGAATGGTCTGGGCGGTCAGGGCGTGATGTTCACGTATGGTCGTAATCACACGCTGGTGCACCGGGGCGACGTGGAAGCGCTGGGTTCGCACGGCGTCGGGCTGCGCTTTGACTTCGGTGACAACGTGATGATGAACAGCGTGGAGCACCGTGGCTCCTACATTCACACGATCCGAAATGAGCCTGTCGGACCTGCGCCCGAATTGCGTGGCCCGCTGGCGAGCAGCGCCGACATCACCGGGCGGGTGGCCGGCCGTGAAGCCGCCATCTATATGGGGTCGAGCGCCTATGTGGGCAGCGTGAACCTGATGCAGGGCGCGCGGCTCGAGGGCGACATTGTTTCGCATTATGCGCAACGTGATGAGACGGGGGCGCCGCGCCTGACACGGGTGTCGTTCGGGCAGGCCCCCGATGAGCAAGGGCGCTCGACCGGGCGGGCTGACGCCGGTTTCCACATGGCTTACGCAGGCAACATCCGGGGGCGCGAGAACCTGACACTGTCGTTCGACGGGGGCACGTCAGTGCTGAACGGCCGCCATGAAATTCACAGCGTCGCGGTGCGGCCCCATGCGGCCTTGGCCGGAACGGGTGCCTACGCGCTGGCCGATGCGGGCGAGTTTGTGAATGAGGGTGTGATGGCGCCCGGTAACTCCATCGGTACCATCACAGTCGACGGCGCTTTCCGTCAGGCGGCGTCGGGGCGCCTGCATACCGAATTCGATTCCAGCGGTGCACACGACGTGGTGGCCGTCAGCGGCACCATTGACCTGGCCGGCACGTTGCAATTGCAGCCGCTGGAAGGCTGGTACGACTCCGCCTGGAATCTGGACGCGCAGCCCGTGCAGGGCACTGGCGCGCGAACGGGCGCCTTCGACACGGTTACTGTCGCACATGTG
>JAEZGR010000115.1 GCA_023437255.1 Pseudomonadota bacterium
CCGAAGCGCTGACCACGGTCGATGTGAACACGGGCGGCTACGTGGGCGGGCGCAACTTTGGCGACACCATCTTCAAGACCAATCTCGAAGCGGCGGTGGCCATCGCTCGTCAGCTGCGTCTGCGCAATCTCGGTGGCATCGTGATCATCGACTTCATCGACATGGAAGATGCAGGGCATCGCGAGGCGGTGCTCGCCGAACTGGAAAAAGCCCTGTCGCGTGACCGCACACGTGTCACGATCAGCGGGTTCAGCCAACTGGGGTTGGTTGAGATGACCCGCAAGCGCACCCGGGATTCACTGGCGCACCAACTTTGCGAGCCCTGCCCCACCTGCCAGTCGCGCGGTAGCGTGCGCACCCCCCGCACACTGTGCTACGAAATCTTGCGCGAAATTCTGCGTGAGTCCAGGCAGTTCAGCCCGAAAGAGTTTCGCATTCTGGCGTCACAGGCGGTGGTCGATCTCTTTCTGGAAGAAGAAAGTGACCACCTGGCGATTCTCGGCGACTTCATTGGCAAGCCGATTTCACTACAGGTGGAAAGCCAGTACACCCAGGAACAGTACGATATCGTGCTGATCTGACCGGTTTATTGCGCGGCGGGCTCGCAGGTGCCGGGGCGCCGCACGGCGTCAAGCATGCGATCAAGGCGCTTCTGCACGTCGTCGTTGTAGTAATAGCTGTAGGCGCGCGCGGCCACTCGCTTGTTGGCCCGCCACGACTCCGGGTACTGGATCAGTTCGACCACCACCACGTGATCGTAGCTTTCGGGGATCTCGGCTGTTTCGATCAGCGTGGCCAAGCTCGTTTCGCGCTCCTCCATGACGAAGCGGGGCGCGCTGCCACAGGCACTGCGGTGTTGATAGAGATTGCGCTGCAGCGTCGGGAAGTCCATGTCAGAGAACATGGTTTCGGTAATGAAGTACGTGGTATTGCTCAGGTCCCTGAGCTGGACGCCCGATTTACCGCCGCCAGCCGCACAGCCCGCCAGGGCACCCGCCACTGCGAGCGCCAGCACCAGATTCTTCACATTCTTCTTAGCCACATCAGACTCCCGTCATTCACGAAACTGCATACGATAGAGCGAAGCATACAGCCCGTCACTGGCCAGTAGTTCGTCGTGCCTGCCCTGTTCGACAATCCGCCCCTGATCCATGACGACGATCAGGTCGGCCTTTTGAACGGTCGACAGCCGGTGGGCAATGACGAGCGTGGTACGCCCGGCCATGAGGCGTTCGAGCGAGGCCTGCACCTGGCGCTCGGATTCGTTATCAAGTGCCGAGGTCGCTTCGTCGAGGATGAGAATGGGCGCATTCTTGATGAGTGCCCGCGCAATGGCCAGCCGCTGCCGCTGCCCGCCCGAGAGCTGACTGGCATTTTCTCCTACCTGCGTGTCGAGACCCTGCGGAAGGCTGTCGACAAACTCCAGCAGATTGGCCGCCTGCAGGGCGTCGCGTATCTCCTGCCGGTCGGCGTCGTGCAGTGCACCGTAGCCCACGTTCTCGGCAATGGTGCCTTCGAACATGACGACATCCTGACTCACCAGTGCGAGCTGCCGACGCAGGCTGCTCAGCGTGACGTCGCGAATGTCATGACCGTCGACAAGCACCTCTCCGGACGTGGGCACGACAAATCGGGGAATCGTGTTGACCAGGGTCGTCTTGCCACTACCGGAACGACCGACCAGCGCGACTGTCTGGCCCGGCTCCACCGTGAGTGAAACGTCGCGCAGAACATCGGTGGACGTTCCTTCATAGCGATGCGTGATGTGACGGAATTCGATCCGGCCCTTCACCGGTGAGTTGAGCTCGGTCGTGCCTGTGTCTTTTTCCGGCAGGCTGTCGACCAGCGTGAAGACACTCTCGGCCGACACCAGCATGCGCTGCATGGAACCGGCGATTTTGGTCAGTCGCTTGACGGGGTCGAAGATTTGCCCGAGCGCGGCCATGAAGGCCGCGAAACTGCCGACGGTGAGGCTGTCGTGGTTGGCCTGGTAGAGCGCCACGGCGATCACGGCCGCCACGGCGAGGGCAATGAAAAACTGCGAAACCGGCGACATGGCCGCATCGGCGCTGACCGCGCGCATGGCAAAGCGACGCAGGCGCGCATTCACATAGGCGAAACGCCCCGCTTCGTGCTCGTACCCGTTGAACAGCTTGATGACGCGCTGCCCGTCGATGGTTTCTTGTACGACACGCGTGAGCTCGGCATTCATGCTGATGGTGTCGCGATTGATCTTGCGCAGCCGGCGAATGAAGAGGCGCGCGGTGTAGACCGACACCGGCATGACCACCAGCACGATCACGGTCAGCTGCCACGACATGTACAGCAGCACGACCAGCAGCGCCACGACGACCAGCGTTTCGCGCACCAGCACCGTGACCACTTCGGTGGCATATTCGGTGACGTTTCCGGCGTCGATCGTGAAACGATTCAGCAGCCTGCCGGTGTCGCTGCGCTTGTAGTCCTCGTCGGACATGCCCAGCAGGCGGTCAAACATGTCGCGGCGTATGCCCAGCAACATGTTGTTGGCCACCCACGCCAACAGATAGGCACTTGCGTAACTGGTGATGCCCCGCAGCAGTATCAGGCCAATGACCGCCAGCGGAATCGCCCACACATAATAGGGTTTGGCGCCGGTGAAACCTTCGTCAAGCAATGGCTTGGTGATGATGGCGAGCGTGGGCTGCGTGGCTGCAGAGATGCTGACCAGAACGATCGCGACAACGACGGCCTTCCAGTACTTGCCGAGGCGAGCGTAGATGCGTCGCCACAGATCGAACTTGACCGGGGCGGCCTTGGCATCGACCGTTGGGGTTTCTGACTTCAAGAATGGACTCGCTTATATACTAGTGTGCTGAAGAAGCTTGGCCATTTTACCCGCCCCACCTTGCGCGCGCGGAATCACGGCCCCGCCCACCTACCTGTCGTTACATCCCGCCGCCTTATGAATCCCGTTTCCGCCATCTACCTGCGCATGCCAAACTGGATCGGCGACGTGTGCATGAGTCTTCCGAGCCTCGATGCCGTGCTCGCCACCGGGGTCCCGGTGGTAGTGTGCGCGCGCGGCTGGGCGCGTGACCTTCTGGCCGGTTATGGGCTCGCGGGCTTCATCGAAATGACTGGCCGCTGGCGCGAAGACCGGGCGGCCGTGCACGCATTTCGCAAGAAGGCGGCCCATGCCCACCCGAGGGGGCTGCTTCTGCCCGACTCGCTCTCCAGCGCCATGGTCTTCAAATTCGCCGGGGTGCCCAGCGCCGGGTACCGCGACGACGGGCGCAGCCTGATTCTGCGCTGGCCACTGCCCAAGCCGCCGGCCAGCGTGCACGCCGTCGAGTCCTGGTACCACCTGACTCTGCAGGCACTGCGGCGCTGGAACTGCCCCCTGCCACCACCTCGCCCGGCCACGCAACTGGGGCTGCGGCTGACCGACCGGCATCGCAGTGAAGCGAACCAGGCGCTGGAACAGGCGGGGCTGACCGAGGGTGACTTCGTGCTGATTGCCCCGACGGCCACCGGCCTGCACAAGGGTCGCGCCAAGGTTTGGCCGCACTTCGACGCGCTGACACGCAGCCTGCAGCAAGCGGGGCATACGGTGGTGATGTGTCCGCCGCCGGCAGAGGTCGAAGCGGCGCGCAGCAATGCACCCACCGCGATCTGCCTGCCACCCCTCAAGCTGGGGGCCTTTGCTACACTCACCCAGCAGGCCGGGCTGGTGATCTGCAATGATTCCGGGGTGTCGCACCTTGCCGCCGCTGCCGGGGCTCGGCAAATCACCCTGTTTGGCGTCACTCAGCGCGAACGCACGGGCCCGTGGTCGAGCCAGGCCACCTGCCTGGGGTCCGCCGACGGCTGGCCCGATATCGCCGAGGTCGAAGATCACGCCCTCGCCATGTTGCAACTCGAATACTGACCCGCACCGATCCGAATGGCATTATCGAGCTTCCTGACCAATCTCGTGATTCCACTGAATCTGGGCATTACGTTATTGGTGCTGGGCGTATTGTTTTCAATGCTGCGTCGGCCTCGCCTGGGAGCCCTGGTCACCGCCACGGGCGTGGCGTGGGTGCTGTTCTGGTCGCTGCCGGCCTCCACGCTGTGGGCCGGGGGCAACCTGGAACAGCGCTACCCCTATCACCTCCCCGATGAACTACCGGTTGCCGAAGCCATCGTGGTGCTGGGCGGCAGCACGGGCAGCAATCGCCCGAACTGGTTCGAGCCCTACGACCGCCGCAGCACCGTCACGCGTGTCGATACGGCAGCCGAGCTCTACCACGCCGGCCGCGCCCCCCGGGTGATTGTGTCGGGCGCCGCGCTCGACGGCACGGTGAGCGAGGCACAGATCATGGCTAACAATCTGCGCCAGCTGGGTGTGCCCGACGAGGCCATCATTCAGGAATCGCGCAGCTACACCACCTACGAGAACGCGCTCTACACCGCCCAACTGCTCAAGGAAATGAATCTGGATCGCGTCCTGCTGGTCACCTCTGCGCTGCACCTGCCACGCGCCATGGGCGTGTTCCGCAAACAAGAGGTAGACGCCATTGCGGCGGGCTCGCCTCCCCAGATCACCGTACCCGAAGACACCACCTTCTCGTTCTGGCAACCCAATGCCCATGTGCTTGCGGCCAGCCGCTCGATAGTGAAGGAGTACGTGGGCATGCTGGTGTACTGGATCCGGGGTTGGCTGTAATGGAATGCCGCCCCGGTTGTGGCGCCTGCTGCATTGCGCCCTCGATCAGCAGCCCCATACCCGGCATGCCCGACGGCAAGCCGGCGGGCGTACGATGCATTCAGCTCGACGAGTACGACCGTTGCAGGATTTTCGGTGATCCGGCGCGACCCGCCGTCTGTTCGTCGCTCATGCCCGAACCGGCCATGTGTGGTCAGAGCCGGGAACAGGCCATCAAGTGGCTCACCGCGCTGGAATCCGCCACCGCCCCCATGCAGGTTTGAATCGCCCGATCAGGCGGAATCCGCCGGACTGTGCGCGCGCTCTGCGAGACTTTCCGCATAGAGCTGTTCGTATCGACGCGCCACTTCGCCCCAGCTGTGTCGATCGACCACGCCACTGCCACCCGCACGCAACGCCTCGGCCAGCTGCGGACGTGTGGCTATGCGCTCGATTGCCGAGGCCAGTTCATCGTGGGCTTCGGGGTGCGAAATCACCAGGGCTTCGGTGCCGGCCTGCACGTATTGCGCAAAGCCGCACCAGGGCGCCGGGCTGAGCACCACGGGCAGGTCATACGACATCGCCTCCAGGGGGGCCATGCCGAAACTGTCGTTCAAGGTCGGATGCACGTACACATCGGCAGCCAGATAGAAGGGCCCCACGTCGGAAGTCTCGTCGACCAGTGTCACACGGCCTTGCAGCCGCTCATGCTCGGGACACTTCTGCACGTAGTCTCGCGCCGCCGCATTGGCGCCCACCACCAACAGCTTGTAACGTACCGGTAGCTCCGCCAAAGCCTTCAGCACGGTGGGCAGGCCCTTGCGCATGGGGTTGCGGGCGACCAGCAGGCACACCCAGTCGTCGGCGGCGTACTGATGGGTCGCACGCATTTCGATGCGACGCGCGCCATCGGAAGGCGATGGCCGCTGCACGCCCGGCGGAACAATGGGGAATTCATTCTCGCGCCCATACGCCTCGTAAAGTTGTTCGGCTATGAGCCCGGAAACGCCAACCACCCGGTGCCCGCGCCTTGGTCTGAGGCGCGCCTTCTCGAGGTGCAGATACGTGCCGACCCTGGGGCTGATCCATGAAGTCAGGCGCTTGAGGAAAGAACGAGGCCGGACACGCCAGTTGTAGCGAACCGGCGTGACGTGCACCACTTCGATATCACCGCAATAGCCATTGGTATGCGAATGCACGATATCGAACCGCCCTCGCGTCGCCCGCCGCGCCCGCAGGGCGAACGCGAGGACACGCAGCCAGCTGGGCAGGCCCCGTAAGGGAGCGATCTTCACGAAAGGCAGCTTCAGGTCGCAGGCGGGATCGTACTCACGCGCAAACACCGTGATGTCGTGGCGCTCTGCCAACTGCCGCATGAGCTCAACCCCGTAGGCTTCGGCCCCGCCGAAGCGATTGCCGAACCGGTCGACGACGAATGCAATCTTGAGGCGGCGCGAGGGCGGTAAGGTGGCCATGGGTCGCGGCTCAGGCGCTGCGGCGCCGTTCTTCCAGCTGCGTCATGCACTTCTGAAGAAAGCGCAGCAGATGGGTGGAGCGGGCCACGATCACGCGGGGCAGGCCCAACAGGTCATCGTCGGGGCGTGCCAGGCCGCGGGCGGTGGTGGTCGCGTTGCTATAGCCGGCCTCATGAACAAGCCGGCGCAGCGCCGGCGTTTCGTGACCATAGGGGTAACAGAACGCCGTGACAGGTTCACCCACCAGGGTTTCGAGTGCCTGGCGTGAGCCGGCGATTTCTTCGCGGGCCTGTTCTTCGGACAGATCGGGCAGGTGAGGATGCGACAGCGTATGCGAACCGACTTCCATGCCCTCCTTCGCCCACTCGCGCATCTCATCGGCGGTCATGAGATCGGCGTGCGCGATTCCCTTTTCGTAATCCCACACGTTGCCGCCGCCCAGTTGCTCAACCACAAAATAGTTGGTAGCGGTAAAGCCGTTCTGCCGCAACACGGGCAAGGCGTTGCGCAGCACGTTCCGATACCCGTCGTCGAACGTGATGCCCACGACCTTGCCGTGCTTCTCGCCACGCACATAGGGCAGGATGTCGCGCATCGACAGACCCCGGTAGCCCAGGCGCCGCAGCCAGCGCATCTGGCGCCGGAAGGAAGCGGGGTGCACGGTCAGGCTGCGGTACGGTGCGCCTCGGGCCGCGGGTTCACCGATCTGGTGATACATGAGTATGGGAACCATGGCCAAATTATATGGGTGCCGGCCGGCGCCGGGCCAGTTCAAGGGCCTGGTGGTACACCTGTTTGGTATCGTTGATGAATTGCGTCACTGAAAACGCAGACGCCACGCGCGCCCGCGCCTTCTCGCCCATCTGGCGTAGCTGATCGGGCTGTTCAAGCATCTGCAGCAGCACGCTTTCGAGCATGTCGACATCGGCGACCGGCACCACCCAGCCGTCGATACCCTGGCGCACGTTTTCGGGCAGACCGCCCGCATCGGAAACCAGGGCGGGAATACCCATCGCCATGGTTTCGCAACTGGCGTAAGACGCCGCTTCGCGGTACGACAGCACAAATCCGGCGTCGCAGGCGCCCAGAATGGCGCGCACGTCGGAGACCAGGCCCGGGAACAACACGTAGGGCGCCATGCCACAGGCATCGACCAACTTGAGCAGCTCCGCAGACGGCGGATCGCCCGCCACCACGATCCTGAGGCGGGCGCGCAGCGATTCGGGCAGACGCCCGGCGGCCTGCACCAGCAGGTGCCACCCCTTGTTGTAATCGGTACCACCGATGCTGCCCAACACCAGAGTGTCGGCCGGTAACGGGCCAAACAAGGCATCGCGACAGGCCGCCTTTTCGGCAGGGCTGACCGGGCTGAGTGCCTGAACATCGATACCATTGCGCACGACCTGGATTGGCCGATGGCGGTACGCCGACGTCTGCAGGATGTCGGCCACATATTCGCATACGGCAATGGAGGCATGCGTGCCCAGCCGCGCGCGCAGGCGATGACCGACGCTGTTGACGGGATTCGTGTTGTGTTTGGTCCAGACGATGCCTGGGCGATGCTTCATGCCCAGGGTGGCCAGCATGACATGCCGGTGATCAGCGCCGCCATTGACATGCACCACATCGAACCGTTCCCGTTCAAGAAACGCGCGCAGCGCCCGTACCTCGCGCCACATGGCGGGCAGGCGCGAGGTGTAAAGACCCGGCAGCACGCGCACGCCTTCAATTTCGGAAGCGCGCCGATACAGTCGCCCGGTCGGCGGCACGGCCACGGTTATGTCGTATTCGCTACGCAAGCCCTGGATGAGACTCAGGATGTACGTGACATGGCCCCCACCGTTGCCATGATGGATATCGGTAATTAAGAGTTTCATCGCCCTGCGTGCCCGCAAGGCGGGCCGCGTTACTTCTGTTGCCGTTGGTTTAAGAAAAGCAACTTAGTGTAGCGAAAAAAACTGCCCGAAGCGCCCATCACGGCCAGAATGAACCCCTCGCGACCGTCGAGGAATCCTTTACGCAACAAGTAGATACGGATGAAGGTCCAGAATGCATGCCCCCACGCGCCCAGCACCGACGTCTTCTTGCCCCGCGCATGCATCATCGCGGCCGCTTCCGAGGAATAATGATTGATCTTGGCGATGTAGTGCTCGAGGCTGGGATATGGGTAATGCAGGAAGTGGCACTTGAGCGTGACCACCGGCTGATCCGTAACGACGCTTTCGTGCACCGCCACGTCCTTGAAACGCGCCGAACCGCGCCGAAACAGGCGCAGCACGTGATCGGGCCACCATCCGCTGTGGCGGATCCACCGCCCTCCGAAATTCGACAGGCGAGCAATTTTGTAGGCTGATGCAGGCGCCGCGGGGCCGACGCCGCTGTCACCTGCCTTTTCCCGGCGCGTCGCAGCCTTGTCGGCCGTCAGCACCGCCCGGATCTCTGCCGCGAGTCCGGGCGTGACACGTTCGTCAGCGTCAATCGACAGCACCCAGTCGCAGGTGGCCAGGTCGAGTGCGCGGTTCTTCTGGGGCCCAAAGCCGGGCCAGTCGTCGGTTTTGACAACCCTGGCGCCCCGCGCCGCCGCCAGCTCGCGCGTGGCATCGGTGCTGCCCGAGTCCACCACGATCATCTCATCAGCGAACGCCACGGAATCCAGGCAAGCCTCGATATTGGCCGCTTCGTTCTTGGTGATGAGAATGACGGACAGCGTGGCGCGCTCCGGCGCGGCTTGCGCCGCCGGGGCCGCGCTCATGCCTGTTGTCTCCGGCTGCGCTTCCACAGCTTGAAGCGGTTGAACAAGGGGCCGATGACGGGGTGGGCGGCCACGCGAATGCGCCGCCCCACCGACTGCCCGCTGGTGTTGCGCACCGCAAAACGGTAGATGTGTGCGGGATCGCTTCCCGGGCGGTTCTGACCAAAGGGGCGCGTGGTGTACAGATAGCGAAAGCCTGACTCCTGCGCGATACGCACATAGTCGTCATCGAAATAGCCCTGCGGCCAGCAAAAGTGCTGTGACACGGAGCCCAACCGCGCCTGCAATGTAGCGCGTGAATCCGCCAGCTCTTTCGCAATGTGTGTGTTCTTGTCGGCCTTGTGCGGCCCCAGGTCCCAGCGCGTGTGGGTGTCCGTGTGGCTGTGGAACTCGAAGACACCGTCTGCGCGCATCGCTTCGATTTCGCTCCAGCGCAGCATGACCTCGTCGGCCCTGCCCTGGGCAATGCGGTCTTCACAGTCACGGTGCGAAGGGGTTTCCGGCAGGGCCTCCTGGCCAAGGTGCGGGCGCACCGGGCCGTCACCGATCCAGGAAGTCACCAGGAAGATGACCCCGTGGAAGCCGTAGCGCTTCATGAGCGGGTAGGCGTACACCCAATTGTCGAGATAACCGTCATCGAAGGTGATGAGCACCGATTTGGACGGAACCGGCTGACCTTCGAGATGGCCGGCGAACTCGTCACACGTGAGCGAGCGATAGCCGTGACGGCTGAGCCATTGCAGCTGATGCTCGAAATTGGCCGTGGACACAGTGATCATGCCGTCAACGGGCGAAACGTGGTGGTACATCAACACCGGTACGTTGTGGGCCTGCTTCATTTCTTGAGCTCTCCCAACCAGCGCAGATAGGCGGATTCGATACGGCGGACCATCGCTTCGAGGCTGAAGTGCCCCGAGTGACGACAGAATTCGAGCCCGGCCTGCCCCATGCGCCGACGCAGTTCAGGGTCTTCGACCAGCTTTCGGATCGCCTGGGTCAGCGCCGGAATGTCATCAAGGGGCACCAGTATGCCACTGACCCCCTCCTTCATCATCTCCGGAACGCCGTCGACCCGGGTGCCGACGACCGGGAGACCGGCAGCACCCGCTTCGACAAACACGGTGCCGGAAGCTTCCTTGCGAGTGGCCAGCGCAAAGATATCAAAACCCTCAAGGAGATTCGGCACATCGTTGCGCATGCCGAGCAGATGCACGCGCTTCCCGAGGCGCCTGGCTTCGACTTCGGCCTGGATCTCTTCGAACAGCGGCGAACCGCCGCCCACCAGCACCAGATGCAGATTCGGCCTTTCGGCAATGAGCGGTGCCATCGCCTCGATCAGCTCTCGATGCCCTTTCAGGGCGCGCATCACCGCCACGCAGCCCACCACAATATCATTCTGCGACAGCTTCAGTTCTTTGCGCAGTGTGGACGAGCCCGTAAGCGGGGGCAGCTCGACAGCCGGGTAAACAGTGGCCACATGTCCCTCGGGCACCCCCCGGTCGAGCAGGCCCTGACGCACGAAGTCGCTGGCCGTGGTGACGCGGTGGGGAACGATGGTGTAAGACAGCAGCGAACCCGGTTTGTTGGCCAGGTGCCGCGTGCGCACGATGAGCGGTGTGCCTGCAAGCCTGCCGGCCACACCCGCCAGCATGGTGTCGCGGCGGCTATGGGTATTCAGCACGTCGAAGCGGCCCTCGCGCAATATGCGGCGAATACGGGGCACGCCACGGGTATAGTTGATGAAGCCGTCCATCAACATCGTGTGCACGGTGAAGCCTTCCTGTCGCAGCCGGTCGGCCAGCTTCGCGTGAGGCTGACACACCGCTTCGAGATGGTGACCGCGTTCACGCATTGCCAGCATCATGCGATGTATGTATTGTTCCTGCCCGCCCCAGCCGGTCGCGGCTTCGGAGTGCAGAATACGCAGCGGCGTGAATTCGGTTTCCGGATTCATGCGTAGGTAATCTCCAGCGACTCCGGCGTGACCCATTCCGCCAGTTGTTCCAGCAACGTATCAGACATGCGCACGCGCCAGTCCTCACCCAGACGAACCAGGCACAGGTAGTCGTCGCGCTCGAGCTGGATCTCGACCGGAACGCCCGGCATGCCGTTCTCGGGATCAGCCCGGTAAGGGTTCAGGAGTTGGCGCAAGCGCTGTGGATCTGCATTGCCATTCAGCGTGATGCGCAGACTGTTCGCCCGGGATTCGCGTGCCAGCTGCAGGTCGTACAACGCATCAGCCGTTACCCGCAAGCCACCGGAAAACTCGTCGTGCGACACCTTGCCGTGCACGATCAGCAACTGGTCTTCGCGCAGACGCGAGCGATGCTGCTCGTACAGCTCGTTGAAGATGGCCACCTCCAGCTGCGCCGAACCGTCGTCGAGCAGCGCGTACAGCATCTTGCCGCGCCGGGTCATGCGGGGACGCAACTCCGAAAGCACCCCTGCAAACCATTGCTGACCGCGCGACGGCTGCAACCGGGCGAGAGGCGTCGGCGCAAAGCGGCGCACCTCGTCGCGCCACGCGTCGAACAGGTGACCGCTGAAGTAGAAACCCAACGCGGTTTTTTCTTCACGCAGACGCGTCTGCAGATCCCACGGTGCCACACGTGCCAGTTCAAGCTCGACGATATCGCCTGCATCGTCGGCAAACAGAGAAATCTGGTTGGCGCTGCGCTCGGCCTGTTCCGCCGCTTCAATAGCCTGGCCGACGGTGGCCAGAAGGGCCGCGCGGTTTTCGGCAATGGCGTCAAAGGCGCCGGCGCGGATCAGCGCTTCAATGGTGCGCCGGTTCACGGTGGAACGATCCACCCGTTTGCAAAAATCGAACAGACTGGCATAGGGGCCGCCCGCTTCGCGTTCGCGGATGATTTCTTCGACAGCCGCCTGACCTGTACCTTTCACGGCACCCAGGCCGTAACGCATTGATCGCGGCGGTTCGCCGCGGGCGGTGTACTCGTCTTCCACCGGTTCAAACCGGTAGGCAGAGGCGTTGATATCCGGCGGCAGCACTGTCACGCCGTTGGCCACCGCATCCTTCCAGAAGACCTGAACCTTGTCGGTGTCGTCCATGTCGGAAGACAGGGTGGCGGCAAGAAACTCTGCCGGGTGGTAATGCTTGAGCCAGGCGGTCTGGTAGGCAATCAGCGCATAGGCCGCGGAGTGACTCTTGTTGAACCCGTAGCCGGCGAACTTTTCCATCAGGTCAAAGAGCTTGACCGCCAGCTTGGCGTCATAGCCCTTCTCGACCGCACCCTTCTCGAAGATCTCGCGGTGCTTGGCCATTTCCTCGGGCTTCTTCTTGCCCATGGCGCGCCGCAGCAGGTCGGCACCACCCAGGGTATAGCCGCCGATGATCTGCGAAATCAGCATCACCTGTTCCTGGTAGACGATGACGCCATAGGTGCTTTTGAGCACCGGTTCCAGGTCGGGGTGGAAGTAATCGACTTCTGCGCGCCCATGCTTGCGATTCACGAAGTCGACCACCATGCCGGATTCCAGCGGGCCGGGTCGATACAGTGCCAGCATGGCGATCACGTCTTCGAAAGTGCTCGGCTTCAGACTCTTGAGCAATTCCTTCATGCCGCGGGATTCCAGCTGGAACACGGCGGTGGTGTTACCCTCGGTGAGCAGTTTGTAGGCGTTCGCGTCGTCAAGCGGCAACGCCATGAGGTCGAAGTCGCGCTTGTCGGGATTGAAGCGGCGCACAAAGCGCACTGCCCAGTCGAGAATCGTCAGGTTACGCAGACCGAGAAAGTCGAACTTGACCAGGCCGACCGCTTCAACGTCGTCCTTGTCATACTGCGACACCGCGCTGCTGTCGGAGCCAGGCTGGCAATACAGGGGGCAGAAATCGGTCAGTTTGCCCGGCGCGATGAGCACCCCGCCGGCGTGCATGCCGATGTTGCGGGTCAAGCCTTCGAGCGGCTTGGCGAGGTCGATCAACGCCCTCACCTCTTCTTCCTGCTCGTAGCGTTCGCGGAATGCGGGTTCTTCTTTCAGCGTGCGATCGAGCGACCAGGGGTCCATGGGGCTGAAGGGGATCAGCTTCGAGAGGCCGTCGCATAGCGAATACGGCATCTCGAGCACACGGCCCACGTCGCGCACCACCGCCTTTGCGCCCAGCGTACCAAAGGTGGCGATTTGGCTGACGGCCTCCTTGCCATACTTCTGCTTCACGTATTCGATGACGCGTTCGCGATTGTCCTGGCAGAAGTCAATATCGAAGTCGGGCATCGACACGCGTTCCGGGTTAAGGAAGCGCTCGAACAGCAAGTCGTAGCGGATCGGATCGAGGTCGGTGATGCCCAGCGAATAGGCCACCAGCGACCCGGCGCCCGAACCCCGGCCCGGCCCGACCGGCACACCGTTGCTCTTGCCCCAGTTGATGAAGTCGGCCACGATCAGGAAGTAGCCGGGGAAGCCCATCTTGATGATGATCGAGCACTCCCATTGGAGGCGCTCGCGATAGGCGGGGTATTGGGCCTCGCGCTCCGCTTCGTCAGGGAAAAGCTGCAGCATGCGCCGCGCCAGGCCCTCTTCGGACAGTTGCACCAGGTATTCGTCGAGCGTCACGCCATCTGGGGTGGGGAAATCGGGCAGCCGTGGCTTGCCGAGCTCGAGCACCAGGTTGCAGCGTCGCGCGATCTCCACCGTATTGGCAATCGCGGAAGGCACGTCGGCAAAGCGTCGCGCCATTTCTTCCGAGCTGAGCATGTATTGCTGCTCGGTGAAACGGCGCCGGCGACGCGCGTTGCCCAGCTGCTCGCCCTCGGCGATACATACTCGGGCCTCGTGCGCACGGAAGTCTTCCGGCAACAGAAACTGCACCGGATGCGTGGCCACAACCGGGATATCGAGCCTGGCAGCCAGGCGCAGGGCGGCCTGCACATACGCCTCGTCGCCATCGGCGCCGCTGCGCTGCAGCTCGATGAAATAGTCGTCGCCGTATTGCTGTTTCCACTGTGCAGCCCGCGCCAACGCCTCGTCATCACGACCGGCTTCAAGCATCTGACCGACATCGCCGTGGCGGCCGCCCGAAAGAACGATCAGGCCTTCGTGCTCGGCGAGCCATTCGCGACGGATTTCCGCACGACCGCGGTGCTGATTGTTGAGCCAGGCGCGCGTCAGGAGATCGCACAACGCAAGATAGCCCGCATGGTTACGCGCCAGCAGCAGAATCCGCTGCGACTTGTCGCGATCGGACTCGTTCTCGAGCCAGACATCGGCGCCGGCAATCGGCTTGACGCCTTTGCCCTGCGCTGCGCGATAGAACTTGACGAAGCCAAACAGGTTGCAAAGGTCGGTCAGCGCGAGCGCAGGCTGACCGAACTCGACGGCCTTGCCCACCAGGGCGGGAATCTGGGCGATGCCGTCCACCACCGAGAACTCGGAGTGGACGCGCAGGTGTACAAATGCGGGCGTTGCGGGTTCCTGATTCATGGGCGGCATTGTACTCGTGTGCTGCCGCAGCCGACCCCTGCCAAGGGGCCGCCCACCCTCAGCGCTGCATCGCTGCCCACGCCTTCTGCAGGCGCTTCACGGAAACCGGCGCGGGAGTGCGCAGCTCCTGGGCGAACAGCGCCACGCGCAGCTCTTCCAGCATCCAGCGAAAGTCCTCGAGCTGGGTGTCGTGTGCCCCCTTGAGCGCTGCCACGGCACGTTGATATTGCACCAGCAGCGGCGCCATCTCGGCCATGTTGCGCGCATCGCGGGCCGGATCGGCGCGCAGCTTGTCGATGCGTACCTGGGCGGCCTTCAGATAGCGGGGGAAATGCGTGAGCCGGTCATACGGCGTATCGCGCACGAAATGGCGGGTGATCAACGCTGACTGCTGCTTCTGCAGATCGGCATAGGCTGCAGCATGCGGTTTGGCCTGCGGCAGCTTCTTCGTGAGCGCCGCCCATTCGGCCAGAATCGTTCCCGACAGACGTGCAATCTCCTGAACGATGAGCCCGAGGCGATTGCGTCCCTCTTCCTTGCGTGCCTCGAAACTCGCCTGATCATGCGGCCAAGGGTCGCCCAGAAAGGCCTGGGCAATGCCGCAGTCAATGATCTGGTCGCGCAGGTCTTCCTGTGTGCCCAGGCTCATGTACAGCATGCTCATGCGCGTGAGGTCGGGGATGTTCTTTTCCAGGAACTTGACCTGATCACGCAAACCCAGCCTGAACAGACGACAGAGGCCCATGCGATGGTGCTGCCGGGCTTCGATAGGATCGTCGAACACGTCGAGCTCACAGTGCGTTCCCGCATCGACGAGCGCCGGGTACCCAATGAACGACTGACCCTTGCGGTGGATCTCCATGATTTCCGGCAACTCGCCGAAGCTCCAGTCGACCAGGTTCTCGTGAGCCAGCGCCTGCGCCACCTCGCGATCGCTGCCAGCCACCTTCTGAAACGAGGCCTGGGCCTCGCGCCCGTGTTCGGCCTTGAGCTGATCGAGATTGCGTCCGCCCGAAAGCATGCGGCCGTGCTCGTCGACCACCTTGAAATTCATGAACAGGTGAGCGGGCAGGGTTTCGGGCTTGAAATCGGTGCGTTGCGGCCTGACCTTCACCTGCTGCCACATGTCCTGGGCAATGGCGTCCAGCAGTCCTATGCCCGGGTCGGTGGCCTGATCGAACCAGCGATCGACAAAACCCGCCGCGTAATCGGGCAGCGGAACGCAATGCCGGCGCAGCTTCTGTGGCAGCGAACGCAACAGCAGATGGACCTTTTCCTTCAGCATGCCGGGCACGAGCCACTCGCAGCGCATCGGGTCGATGCGATTCAGGGCGAATAGAGGCACGCTCAGCGTGACGCCATCGCGTACGGACCCTGGCTCGAAATGGTAGTCGAGTGCCATCTCGACCCCCTGCCAGTTCACCTTGCGAGGGAATACATCGGTAGTAATGCCGGCCGCGTCATGCCGCATGAGCTCGTCGCGGCTGAGTTCGAGCCCCTTCGCGGTTTCGGCGTCGAGTCCCTTGTACCAGCGCTCGAGCGTGGCGGTCTGACAGACATCGGCAGGAATGCGTGCATCGTAGAAGGCATGGATGAGCGCATCGTCCACCAGAATATCGGGGCGGCGCGTCTGATGTTCCAGTTTTTCGATCGACGCAATCAGGCGTCTGTTGTGGTGCAGGAATGGCAATGTGCTGTTGATCTCCGCCGGCACCAGCGCATCGCGAATGAAGATCTCGCGTGCCTGCTTCGGGTCGACGCGCCCGAAGTGCACCCGCCGGCCGGCGTACACCGGCAGCCCGTAAAGCGTGGCCCGTTCATTGGCGACCACCTGGCCGGTCTTCTTTTCCCAACGTGGATCCGACCAAGCCCTGCGCAGCAGGTGTGCCCCGGCCCGCTCGACCCAGCGCGGATCGATGCGTGCAATGCAGCGGGCATACAAACGCGTGGTTTCGACCAGTTCTCCGGCCATGATCCAGCGGCCCGCCTTCTTGCCGAGCGTGGAGCCCGGGTGAATGTAAAAGCGGATCTCGCGTGCACCCTGATAGGCGCCGCCCTCTTCCGACTTCAGGCCGATATTGCCCAGCAGACCGGCCAGCAACGCCATGTGCAGCTGTTCGTAGGTCGCTTCACTCTCATTCAGGCGCCACCCCTGTTCGCCCACCAGCGCGGCCAGCTGACTGTGCACGTCGCGCCATTCGCGCAGGCGCAAAGGCGACAGAAAATTCTGCCGCAGCAGCGCCACGAGCTTGCGCTGGGACGCCTTGTGCGCCACCTGCTCAGCATACCAACGCCACAACTTCAGATAAGAAAGAAACTCGGACCGCTCGTCGTTGAACTTGGCGTGCGCCTGATCAGCCGCTTCGCGCTCCTGCATCGGACGGTCACGCGGATCCTGTACGGACAGAGCCGCGGCGATGATGAGCATTTCGCTCAGACACTGCTGATCACGGGCCGCCAGTATCATGCGGCCCACACGCGGATCAACCGGCAGCCGGGCCTGCTCTCGCCCCACGGCGGTAAGGCGATTGTTCTCGTCGAGCGCACCGAGCTCCTGCAACTGCTGGTAGCCGTCGGCAATGGCCCGACCCGACGGTGCGTCGACGAATGGAAAGGCCTCGATGTCATCGAGCTTGAGCGCCTTCATGCGCAGAATCACGGACGCCAGCGACGAGCGCAGCACCTCGGGATCGGTAAAGGCGGGGCGCGCCTTGAAATCGGCCTCGTCGTAAAGCCGTATGCAGACGCCCGGACCCACGCGCCCGCAACGTCCGGCACGCTGATTGGCGGATGCCTGGCTGATGGGCTCGATGCGCAGCTGCTCAACCTTGTTGCGCCACGAATAGCGTTTCACGCGCGCCAGGCCGCTATCGACGACGTAACGGATACCCGGAACGGTGAGCGACGTTTCGGCCACGTTCGTGGCCAGCACGATGCGCCGCGTGTTGCCCTGGGGCCGGAAGATGCGCTCCTGTTCCGCCTGCGAGAGCCGCGCGTACAGCGGAAGCACCTCCGTTCCCGGCGGGTGGTGCTTGCGCAAGGCCTCGACCGATTCGCGGATCTCACGCTCGCCCGGAAGGAAAACCAGCACATCGCCAGGACCGTGGCGGGCACATTCGTCGACGCCCTCGACCACCGCATCGATCAGGTCACGCTCCTCGTCGCGGCTGCTGCTGCGCCCGCCGCCTTCTTCTGCTTCGTCGCGCAGTATGGGTCGGTAACGCACCTCAAGCGGATACAGTCGCCCGGACACCTCGATCACGGGTGCGGGGCGATCCTCGGTGCCGAAGTGTCGCGCAAACCTGTCGGCGTCGATGGTGGCGGAAGTGATGATCAGCTTGAGGTCGCGCCGCTTGACGAGCAGCTGCTTGAGGAAGCCCAACAGAAAATCAATGTTCAGGCTGCGCTCGTGCGCCTCGTCGATGATGATCGTG
>JAEZGR010000127.1 GCA_023437255.1 Pseudomonadota bacterium
GCCCACATCTGGTGCTGGCCCACGTCGGAGGTGACGATGGCGCTGCCACCCGTGACCTCCCAGAGCTTTTCAATGACGAACTGGGGCTTGATGATGGCGTCGGAGTTCTCGTAAGCCAGGCAGCGGCGGCCGCGCCAGGCTTCGACCTGTTCCCACCACTTTGCGAGCGCCTTGCCGTCGCGCGGTGACTCGGCAGCCGCCACCTCGTACAGGGGCAGCATGTCGTCGAGCACGTCTTTGATGTTGCCGACGATCGGCACATCGACACGCACCCGCTTCGAGATCGTGGACGGGTCGATGTCGATATGGATGATCTTGCGCGGATTCTGCGAGAAGTGGCGCGGGTTGCCCACCACACGGTCGTCGAAACGCGCACCGATGGCAAGCAGCACGTCGCTGTTCTGCATGGCAAGGTTGGCTTCATACGTGCCGTGCATGCCTGGCATGCCGACAAAGCGCTTGTCGGTGGCCGGGAAGGCTCCGAGCGCCATAAGCGTGGTGGTGACGGGCGCACCCACCATGTCGACCAGACGGCCCAGTTCTTCGTGCGCGCCGGAGGCAATGACGCCGCCACCCACGTAGATCATGGGGCGCTCGGCCGCCAGCAGCATCTGCACGGCCTTCTTGATCTGACCCTGGTGCCCCTTGGTGACCGGCGCGTACGAGCGCATCTTGATTTCGCCGCGACGCGGCGTGTACTTGCAGGTCGCTACGGTGATGTCCTTGGGGATATCGACCAGGACGGGCCCGGGGCGGCCGGTACGCGCAATGTAGAAGGCACGGCGCATGGTCTCGGCCAGATCCTTGACGTCGCGCACCAGGAAATTGTGCTTCACGCAGGGACGCGTGATGCCCACGGTGTCGCATTCCTGGAAGGCGTCTTCGCCAATGGCGGCGGTGGGAACCTGGCCGCTGAGGATCACCATGGGAATGGAATCCATATAGGCCGTGGCAATGCCGGTAACGGCGTTGGTGACACCGGGGCCGCTGGTCACCAGCGCCACGCCCACTTTCTGCGAAGAACGCGAATAGGCATCCGCCGCGTGAATGGCCGCCTGTTCATGGCGCACCAGCACGTGCGTGAAAGAGTCTTGCTTGTAGATTGCGTCGTAGATATAGAGCACTGCGCCGCCGGGATAGCCGAACACGTGGTCGACCCCTTCTTCGGCAAGGCAGCGCACGACGATATCGGCGCCTGAGAGTTCCATGTTATTCATTCCTTTCGAAACCAATACCTATGCCCCGGCCGGCTGGGCCCGAACAACGGACGACGATGACAACATGCCCTGGCGCTTCATGGCTCACGGAACCATTCCACCCAGGCACCTTGCCACCCCGACACGTGCTCACCGAAACACGGTATACGTGCTGCCTGGCAGCACTGAGGTAGAAACGAAAGCCCGGCAACACACGCTTGTGGCGCGGCCAGCGGCAGGTGTTATGTAGGGCGCAAAAAACCGGGCGGATAGCCCGGGATAAAGAGCCTGTGTCGATTACTGTGCGGATATGACCAAAAATCGACCAGCTACTTTAACCGTTTGCGAGGTGCGAAGCAAATGAGCCACCCCGGCGAGCGTGTGAGAAAACGCAGCCCATACCGATATGCTGCACCGCCGCAACACCTGAGCAGGTACGGCGCGGCGCCCGTATACTGGCGACTTCATAGCAGCATCTCAGCTTTACCATGATCGGCCCATTGCCACGCCTGGAGCGCTTCATATACAGCCACCACCTGTTTGGCGGTGCCCGCCAGGCCCTAGGCGTCATCTTGCCGGCGGTGGTGCTGATCGGACTCCTGGGTCGTTTCGATCAGGGCGTCACGGCAGCGGTCGGCGCGGCCTGTGTTGCGTTTCTCGATCAACCGGGCGGCCCGCGTCGCTACGGGGCGCAGGGAATGGCCGCCGCCGTGCTGCTCGGCTCGCTCACGGTCGCAGTCACCGGGCTGGCCAGTACCAGCCCGATTCTGACCTGGCTGGTCGTGCCGCTACTGTGTTTCGTGTTTTCCATGTTCACGGTATTCGGCAGGCAGGGCGGCCTGCTGGGCTTCGCCTGCCTGCTGATCATGACGCTGACCCTGCGCTCCCGCCCTGAACTCTCCGAGTTGTGGATCCACACCTTGTATTCGCTGGGTGGAGGGCTGTTCTATTTCGGCTACAGCTCGCTGCTGCACCGGATCGCATGGCATCGCGAAGAACAGCAGGCGCTGTCTGCAGCGCTGTTCGCCACGGCCGACTATATGCGCGCGCGTTCATGGCTGTACGACACCGAGGCCGATCTGAACAGCCGCTACCGCAACCTGATGCGGGCGCAGCTGGTCATGACCGAGGAGCAGCAGGCCGCACGTGACACAGTGCTGCGCGAACTTCCCAAAGGCGATACGCGCAGTGACCGGTCGCGTGCGGCCTCACTGAATGTCTTCATAGACATGGTGGCGCTGCTCGACACACTGGTCGCCACCCACACCGACTACGTAACCCTGCGGCGGCATTTTGCCGATAGCGACGCCTTGCTCTTTCCCCGCGACGCGCTGCGCAAGCTCGCCGACAACGTCGAGCTGATCGCCCTGAACGTGGCGCGCAGCCGGCGCGAGCGGGTTCGCAACAACATCAAGCCGGAAGTGCGCGCATTGGAGTTTGAGCTGCAGGAATTGCGCGAACGGGGCTTCGATGCCGAAGCGCCGGAAGTCTATGCCCTGCTTCGCCAGGTGCTGCACCGTCTGCAACGCGCCGGCGAGCTCGTGCAGCGCATGGCCGAGAACACCCGGCGAGGCGACAGCACCACCCTGGTCGACCAGCGCCTCGACCGGGCGCTCGATCGATTCCTGTCGCGCCGCAAATGGCGACTGGGCATGTACACGAGCAACCTCCGCCTGGACTCGCCTCACTTCCGTTATGCCCTGCGCGTGACGGTGGCCGTGTCGATCGCCCTGACGCTCAGCACCGTGCTGGGAGAGTGGACCACCCAGACGATCATGCCGGGCTGGGTCATTCACGATTACTGGGTGCTGCTGACGATACTGGTGATCATGAAGCCCGGCTTCGCCCTGACGCGGCAACGCAATGGCTGGCGCCTGGCGGGCACGCTGATCGGCTGCGCGCTCGCGCTGCTGATCTTCACCCAGTTCGAGAGCCCCTATGCGCTGCTCGCCCTGCTGCTGCTTGCGGGCATCTTCTGGTACGCGCTGCTACAGGTGCATTTCATGCTCTCGGCGGCCGCCAACACCGTCTTCGTGCTGCTCGCCTTTCATTTTGCGGGGCAGGAAGACACTTTCGTGATCGGCGAGCGCATCGTCGACACCTTGCTTGCCAGCGCGATCGCCCTGATATGCAGCCGCTATGTGCTGCCCTGGTGGGAAAGCAACTTCATGGCCTCGCTGGCCTCCGCCTTGCGCCGCGCCAACCTGCGCTTTCTGCAAAGCGGCCTGCGCTATGCAGCACTGAGCCGGCAACTGCGTGCCACGCGCAACAGCGGTTCGGATGACGCCGCATTGCAAACCGCCCACCACGATGCCGAGATGCAGTGGCGTGTCGATCGCAAGAACGTGCATATTGCCTTCAGCAACTTCGCCGGTGCGCTCTACCGCATGATGGCCGAACCGGTGAAACGTCAGCGCAACGTGAAATCGCTGAATACGCTGATGATCCAGCACCATACGCTGGCCTCGCATGTCAGTGCTGCGATTCCTTTATTGGCTGAGCTCGACGAGGTACCGCCGGGCGTTCTGCGCGCCTTGCAGGATATCGAGAATCGGCTGGGAGGCGAGCCCGGTGCCGCGGATGTGAACGCCGCCGTCACCGACGGCAAAAACGATGCGCGGCTGGCGTATCCGTTGAAACAGATGCAGACCGCCGCCACGCTCATCGATGAACTGACCGAGGTCGTGACGGCGTCGGGCCCGCAGGCCCCATGAGGTCAGGTCTCTGCGCGACGGAACACCAGCTTGTCGTCTGAAGACGCAGCGGGGTCGAAGCCGTAGCCTTCTTCGGCAAACCCCACCAGGCCTTCAGGGTCGTCGATACGATTGTCGATCACGTAGCGGGCCATGAGACCACGGGCCCGCTTCGCATAGAAGCTCACGACTTTCCACGCGCCGCCCTTGCGATCCTGGAAGACGCACTGCACGACCTTTGCCTTGAGCGCCTTGCGATCAACGGACTTGAAGTACTCGTCGGACGCCAGATTCAGCACGACCTTCTTTTCGCGCTCGTTGATGTACTCGGCGATTCGACTGCCCCAGAAGGCGTACAGATTGGCACCCCGATCGGTGGCGAGACGCGTTCCCATTTCGAGCCGATAAGGCCGCATGAGATCGAGCGGACGCAGCGCCCCGTACAGGCCGCTGAGTATCAGCACATGCTTCTGTGCCCACTTGAGGTCGTCGTCCGACAGTTCGGGGGCCCGCAAGCCCTCGTACACGTCGCCGTTGAACGCCAGAATTGCCTGCCTCGCGTTCTGGGTGTCGAACTCGGGCGCCCATTCGGCATAGCGCTCGACATTCAATTCTGCGAGCGCATCACTGATCGACATCAGCTCGGCCACCTCTGCAGCGGACTTCTTGCGCAGCACCTTGATCAGCGCCGCCGCCTCATCGACGAACAACGGCTGAGTGTGTTTGGTGGTCCGAACGGGTGAGTCGTAATCGAGTTTCTTGGCGGGAGAAAGCAGTAACAGCATGGAGGCTCCCTCAGCGGGCGGTCCAGCCACCGTCGAGCGTGAGGTGCGCGCCGGTCATCTGCGAAGCTGCGTCGGAACACAGGAATACTGCTGCCTGGCCCAGCTGCTGGGGCGTGACGAAGTCAAGCGAAGGCTGCTTTTCGGTGAGCAGTTCACGCGCGGCGGCCTCGATCTCGATACCGTCTTTCTGCGCCAGCGCTTCTATCTGGCGTTCCACAAGCGCCGTGCGCACCCAGCCCGGGCAGATCGCATTACACGTGATGCCCTGGCCCGCCGTTTCGAGCGCGGTCACTTTGGTGAGCCCCATCACCCCGTGCTTGGCCGCCACGTAGGCCGCCTTCTGCACGGAGCCGACCTGGCCGTGCACAGAAGCAATGTTCACGATACGGCCCCAGCCCTGCTTCTTCATTTGAGGAAGCGCCGCAGCAGTGCCATGGAACACGGCAGACAGATTCAGCGCAATGATCGCGTCCCAACGGTCAACCGGAAAGTCTTCGATGAGCGCCGTATGCTGGATGCCGGCATTGTTCACCAAGATA
>JAEZGR010000129.1 GCA_023437255.1 Pseudomonadota bacterium
GGCACGTCCCCCATCGATGAGCGCGTAACCGCGCACCATCAGCCCGGGCACGCCCGCGGGGATCATGAACAGCGAGATGCCGTCTTCGTCGTCCTCATTGCCTGAGGTCCGGGCCGAGACTACAAAGAGCCCGGCGTCTTCAGCGTACTCCACGACAGCCTTGGAACCATTCAAGCACCACCCTTCGCCAGCGGGCACGGCGCGCGTACGGACAAGCGACAGTTCATAATGCGTTTCCGGCTCCGCATGGGCCATCGCGTAAATCTGCTCCCCGCCGATCAACGGCTCGAGCCGCGCTTTCTGCGCCGCCGAACCGGCATGAGCGATCGCGCTGCCCGCCAGCAGTGCGCCCAGAAAGGGCTCGGCCACGAGGCTTCGGCCCAGGGATTCGAAGACCGCCGAAATATCGAACCCCGCTCCGCCCATGCCGCCATCGGCTTCGTGAAACAGCGCGGCGACTGCGCCCAGCTCGGCGTAGCGGCTCCAAAATGCTCGACCATCACCCTGGGAGGAACCCGCCCGGGTGTGACGCAAGTCGAACGTGTGATGCTCACCTGCGAACCGGGCGAGCGTATCCGCGAGCATGCGCCGCTCTTCGGTATGGTTGAAATCCATATGCTCCCTTACAACCCCAGAATCATTCGGGAAATGATGTTCTTCTGAATTTCGTTCGAGCCGCCATAGATCGACAGCTTGCGGTAATTGAAGTACTGCACGGCTGCACTGGCGGCACCCTCTGGACCGATGGGGTCGATGTGGCCGCCGTCGTCCAACGACTCTGGCACGAAGGGGCGGGCGTACGGCCCCATGGCGCGCCGGGCCAGCGACGCAATTTCCTGACGAATCTGAGTGCCCCTTATCTTCAGCATTGAACTTTCGGCCCCGGGCGCACCGCCGCCGGCGACCGCCGCAATGACGCGCAGATTCGTGGTTCGCATGTTGTCCAGATCGATTTCCACGCGAGCCAGGCGGGCCGCGAAGGCGGGGTCGCAACTCAATGGCTGGCCGTTCTTGCACCGGCGTGAGGCGACGGCCCTCAGGCGGGCGAGCGCCGCAGTCGATTGCCCGACACCGGCAATGTTCGTGCGTTCGTAGGTCAGGAGATACTTGGCGCACGCCCAGCCGCCGTTCTCTTCCCCCACCAGGTTTTCCACCGGTACGCGAACATTGGAGAAGAACACCTCGTTGACTTCATGTTCACCATCCAGGGTGATGATGGGTCGAACTTCCACGCCGGGGCTTTTCATGTCGATCAACAGAAAGCTGATGCCTGTCTGCGGCTTGCCATCGGGCCGGGTGCGCACCAGACAGAAGATCATGTTGGCATGCTGACCCAACGTGGTCCAGGTCTTCTGGCCATTCACGACGTAGTGATCGCCGTCGCGCACCGCCGTGGTCTTCACCGAGGCGAGATCGGAACCGGACCCGGGTTCGGAATAGCCCTGGCACCACCAATCGGAGCCATCGAGTATGCGCGGCAACCAGTGACGCTTCTGAGCCTCGGTGCCGTACTTGATCAGGACCGGCCCCAGCATGCTTACGCCAAACGGCACTATGCGCGGCGCGCCGGCCAAGGCACATTCATCCTCGAAAATGAAGCTCTGCACAGCGCTCCAGCCGGTGCCGCCATATTCCTGCGGCCAATGACTGGCCAGCCATCCCCGCGCGTTCAGGATGGAATGCCATAGCTCCAGATCCGCCTTGGACAGCCGTTTGCCCTGACGCACCTTGTCGGCAAGCCGTTGCGGCAGCTCGGCCCGCAGAAAATCGCGGACCTCAGCGCGAAATGATTCTTCTTCGGCGGAAAAATTCAAATCCATCAACTACCTCGACCTATTCTGGCGATGATGGTCTATTCTTTACCGGCAAGGAATTATTGACAATTACATACGAAGTTGACACAGCGTCAAATAATTTTTTCGGTTAGGAATATGGATATCAAATCCCTCACCCTTCTCGTCGATATCCTGGACGCGGGCAACCTCAGCGAAGCCGCACGCCGCCTGAAGATGACACGCGCCAACATCAGCTACCACCTGCGCCAGCTGGAGCAGACCGTTGGCGTGCAGCTGGTCAGGCGCACCACGCGCCGGGTGGAGCCCACCGAGATGGGGCTGAAGCTTTACCAGCATGGCTGCAACCTGCGTGAGGAACTCGCGGCCGCACGGGAATCGGTGGAAACACTGGGGAAAACGCCGCAGGGCAAGGTGAGGGTGAGTGCGCCCAGCGGCTACGGAAAGTTCGTCATGACGCCCTGGTTGCTGGAATTCAAGCGCACCTATCCCGACATCACGGTGGACGTGCTCTTCGAGAACGGTGTGGACGACCTGTTGCGCGACGAGGTCGACATCGCGGTTCGCATCCTGGCCACCCCGCCGGACAATCTGGTGGCCCGCCAGCTGGGGCGAGTCGACTTCATCGCCTGCGCATCACGAGACTATGCCGACCGCCATGCCCTGCCCCAGCACCCCGCCGACCTCGCAACATCGGCCGTCATCAGTGCGACAGTCATCGGCAGGCCCTTGCGGCTTTCCGCTTACCAGGGCGACCAGCGCGAACAGGTGGCGCTCAAGCCGACGCTGGCGTCACGCGACTTTCCGTTCTTGCGCGAAGCCACCCTCGCGGGGCTGGGTGTGGGCGTGCTGCCCGACTACATCGTGCGGGACGACATCTATAACGGCAAGCTGGTGACGGCGCTGGACGACTGGAGGCTCAGCATCTACGGACAGGCCATATACCTGCTGTACATGCCGAATCGCCATCAGCCCCTGGCACTGTCGCTGATGATCGATTACATCGTGACGAAGGCGCAGGGTGGTGATGGCCGCGCAACGCTGCAGTAGCCGGCGGGTTGGCTGTGTCGGCAATGGCCTGCGGCAGGGTTGGGGCCGTGCCCTGCACATTGCCGGATGGAAGAAACCGTGTTCAATAAAGCGCTGGAGCCAGAGCGGGCTCGCAAAGCGCATGGACCTATTGCCTCAACACGTTTCCAACTGGAAGACTCGCGGCGTTCCGCCGGAGCGGTACGAAGCAATTGCCGACGCCTTGGACTGCTCGATCGATGAGCTATTGGGGCGCATGAAGTACGTCGCCAGTGCCGGAGCCATCCCTCCTCCATGGCTATTCAAGGGCGTAGACGAGGCCAAGGTTCGCCCCTCGACGAAGCAAAGCTCAATCAGCTTGAGGGCGGCATGATTCTCAGCGCTGCACAGCTCGGCCTGGATGTGAAGAAAGACGCCTAAATTTCGGCTGTTTTGGCCGCATAGCGCAGCCCCAAAGACAACGCCCCCCTGCTCTGCGAGGGCGTTTTTGCGGGAACTCTGGTGAACCCCAGTGAACTTCCGTGATGCAGGTCTTCTATATCCGGGCCGTGGAACTGATCGGTGAGAACCGGGCTGGCCTGTTCATCAATCTTCTGCCCCTGTGGGGCGCATTGCTGGCCGTCACCCTGATCGGCGAAGCCTTCCATGTCTACCATGCCCTGGCCCTGTCGCTGATTCTGGCGGGAATCGGGCTGGCGGAATATGGGGGGAGAAGGCTCAGTGCAAGAGGCCCGCAGGCTTAGCCCAGCCCCTTCTTCTTCAGATACGCCCCTGCGTGCTCCATCAGAGTCTTGGCCAGTTGCTCAAGCTGCGGGTTCACCCGGTACATGGGGCCGGCCACCAGCAGTGCGAAGCAGCGGCCCTGCAGGGGCAGGGCCACGGCCACGCCGCCGAGGTCGGGGGTGAAGCTGGCGTTGCCGTGGAACCAGCCGCGTTCCAATGACACCCGTATATCTTCTTCCACCTCTGCCGCGCTCATGGGTGTGATTTCCGTGTAGGCCTCGAAGTTGGTCTTGCGCAGGAGGGCCTGGCGAGTGGACGCCTTCATCTGCGACAGCAGTGCGCGCCCGGTGGCGGTGGCGTACAGCGGAACGCGCTTGCCCACAGGGGCGGCGTAACGCACGGAATGGGGCGATTCGACGGTGGCCACAAAAACGGCATGCGAATCGCTGGCGGCGGCCAGCACCACAGTTTCACCGGTGATCACAGCGAGTTCTTCCAGCAGCGTGCGCAAGTCGCTGGAAACCGGTTGCGCCTGTTCGATGCGGTTTACATGCTCGGCCAGCAGGGGGGCCGGGTAATAGCCGGCCTTAGGC
>JAEZGR010000150.1 GCA_023437255.1 Pseudomonadota bacterium
GGCCGATCGCATGGTCGACATGGGCTTCTTCAACGACGTGATCGAAATCGCCGAGGCCTGCCCTGCAGAACGCCAGACCCTGCTGTTTTCCGCCACCTACCCTGAAACGATCCAGCGGGATGCGCAGCGCCTGCTGCGTGAACCGGAAATGGTCGTCGTCGACACGGTGCACGACGAAGAACAGATCGTTCAACACTTCTACGAAGTGAACGAGGCCGACCGGCAAGAGGCCACCGCCACGCTGCTGCGCCACTTTCAACCAGAATCGGCCCTGCTCTTCTGCAATACCAAGGCCGCCTGTGCGGACCTGGCCGCCTTCCTGACCCACACCGGTTTCAGCGCCCTGGCGCTGCACGGCGACAAGGATCAGCGCGATCGCGACGACGTGCTGATGCAGTTTGCCAATCAGAGCTGCAATATTCTGGTGGCCACCGACGTAGCGGCCCGCGGGCTCGACATCCCATCGTTGCCCATGGTGATCAGCGTCGAACTGGCACGCGACCCGCTGGTGCACATCCACCGTATCGGCCGTACCGGCCGCATGCAGGAAAGCGGCCTGGCGCTCGCCCTGTGTGCGCCCGAAGAACGGCATGTGGCCCAGCGCATCGAGAAGCAGCAGGGGATAGCGCTGGACTGGCAGCCACTGCCGCGCCCGCGCGGCCCTCAGGGCCGGCCCGAGCGCGCACCCATGATCACGCTGCTGGTGCTGGGCGGCAAGAAGGCCAAGCTGCGCCCGGGTGACCTGCTGGGCGCACTCACCGGCGAAGGCGGGCTCACCCGCGAGCAGGTGGGCAAGATCCACATCACCGACCAGGTTTCGTACGTGGCGATCAGCCGCGACATCGCGCACAGGGCGTTTCCGCGCCTGAGCAACATCTCGATCAAGGGCAAGAAGCAGCGCATGAAGCTGCTGTAAGCAGCCGAACTTAGCGCGCGCCCGTGCCGCGCAACCACTGCAGATAGGCGCTGCGCGTGCCTTCCGACACGGAATCCAGCACTTTCTGATGCGTGACCTGATGCCGCAGCATCAGGCGCGCGTCGGCCACGCCCTTTGATTTGCAGAACCAGTGGCAGCTGTGCTGAAACAGATACAGCTCGGCCGAAAGATGGAAGGCGCGAGTCTTCGGGTCCCAGCCCGCCACGTTATCGACCACATAGCGCAGCCCGTCGGCGTGGATGCGCACCAACCGGCGGAAGTCGCGCGTGACGCCGGGCAGCAGACGTTCGACATAGGGCACGCAGATGCGCAGCACCCCCATGCGGAAGGGCTGCTCGTCTTCCATCTGCAGCGCCGCCGCCAATGAGCGCAACTGCGCGGCAGCGGCGTTTTCCGTCTGTTGGAAAGTTGCGAGCACCTGCAGCTGGCGCGATTCGTCGTCTTCGTGAATGGCGCGGGCGTAGCCCTCGGCGCGCGTTTCCATGTAACGCTCAAGCTGCAAGCCCGAAAGATGGCGAGCCAGCAGGGCAATGCGGCTGCGCTGATACTGGGCGCGTACGACCTGCCAGGCCATGAAGGCCAGCAGGGTGGTCAAGACAAAATCCATGAAGCGTCCGGCTTCCGATGAGCTCCGTTATGGGAGCGATGCCCCAGAGTTTAGTGGATTCGGGGTCATCATCAGGCCGCGAAGCGTAAGCAATGACTTGCGCCGCGGTTCATGTGTCGTGAGAGGCTGCTCCGAAGCGGAACTCCTGGGTGATTGCGTTCAACTCGTCGAGTACGGAATCGTCGAGCGTGATGTCGGCGGCGCGAAGCACTTCCGCTAGCTGAGAGGCGCGGCTTGCCCCGAGCACCACGCAAGTCACCGCAGGCTGGGTCAGCAGCCAGGCGATCGCCAGCCGTTCAGGTGACAGGCCCAGGCGCTGTGCAACCGCCAGAATTCGGTCAACGGCCTCGAACTCCTTCTCGTGCCAATAGCGCTCCCGGAACGCGGCCGCGAGCCCACCCGCGCCGTAGCGACTGGCCGAATCCACTTGCGCTCCCCGGCGGTACTTGCCCGTCAGCAGTCCACCGGCGAGCGGGCTGTAGCACAGCGTAGCCAGGTTCTCGGCCTCGCACATGGGGAACAGATCGCGCTCGAACTGACGAAACAGCAGGTTATAGCGGGGCTGTACGGCCACGGGCTTCACGAGTCGTAGTGCTTCCGCTCTTCCCAAAGCGCGGGCAATACGCCACGCCACCCAGTTCGATACACCGACATACCGCGCACGCCCGCTACGAACGATGGTGTCGATCGCTTCGAGCGTTTCATCGAGCGGCGTGGCGGGGTCATCTCGATGCAGCAGGAACAGGTCAACGTAATCGGTAGCCAGTCGTGCCAGCGACGCATCGATGGCCGCCAGCACGTGTTTGCGCGACGTGCCGGCATCCCAGGGCAGTGGACCCATAGGCCCGCCCGCCTTGGTGGTCAGGATGAAGCGTTCTCGGCGGCCTTTGAGCCAACGGCCAATGATCTCTTCGGTGGCGCCTTTCTGCTCGTCTGGCGCGCCGCTGGGGTAACGGTTGGCCGTATCGATGAAATTGATGCCGGCATCGGCGGCAGCATTCAGGATCGCCACCGATTCAGCTTCGTCGGTACTGGAGCCGAAAGTCATGGTGCCGATGCACAGGCGCGAGACCTGCAAACCGGTGTTGCCAAGACGCACCAGAGGGTTTTTGTTCATGACTGCTCCATAGGGTAGCGGTTACTGCCGACGCGGCAACAACCGAAGCACGACCTCGCTGTCGGCCGCAAACGTATGGCAGCTGTCCACACGAAAGCGGCGCCGGGCGTCCTGCTCGGGATCATCGGTCGTCACGCTGCGCAGGGGCGCGATCCCCTGAAGGGCGGTGGTCGCCATGGGGCCCAACAGCTCCACAATGTGCGTACATGATTTCACACCGCCCAACAATTCGCGTACACGCCGGTTCCAGCCCTTGCCGATGCTCAGGCCGACCACCGCCTGCAGTGCCGAAGCTGCCCGCGGGCAAATATCGAAGGGAGTCGAGGCCATGGTGGCCTCTGCGGCCACAACCTGAAGCCCCGCGTCGAGAACGAGGCGAACCGTGATATCGTGCAGGCGGTGACCAGGCGGATCATCGGCCGGTGCCAGCAAGCGACGAAAGGGATGTGTCTTGGTGTCGATCAGGCATCCCTCGACTTCGAACAGGCCGTCGCTGCGACGGTAAAAACGCATGTCGACACTACGGTGGTGCAGTTCTTCGCGGGTCACCGCGTCTGTGCTCATGGAAGCCTCCAGCTATGTAGTGCCTTATCCCACCGCGGCACGAAAAACACGCATGTAATTCCCGCCTGCGATTTTTGCTGCCTCTTCGGGGGTGAACCCGCCGCGCAGCATCGCCGCGATCAGGTTGACCCACTGGGAATAGTCTTGCAGCGCCACGGGGGTCACCTGCTGATCGGTCCCCACACACACGTGATCGACGCCAACGACGTCGGCCATTTCCTTCAGCCCCTCGACGTACTTGTCGAGATCGGGAAAGATGGCCCAGATGCCGATGACGCCACCCGTCTCTGCAATGGCCCGCGCATGGTCGGGGCTGATGCAGCGAGCGGCCAGCCGGTCCGTCGCCATTGCGCGTGATCCGAGCAACGCGGTATGAGAAAGCAAAAGTGGTTTGGTTGACACTTTCGCCGCTGCCTTCGCAGTTGCCTCGGTGGCATGGGCGACATCGACCAGCATGCCCAGGCCGTGGCAAGCGCGGATCACCTCGGCGCCAAACTCGGTCAGGCCGTTATGCGTGACCACACCCATCTGGAAGTCGCCAATCTCGTTGGGGGTGTAGTGCACAAGCTGGGCGGAACGAACGCCCCGCTGGTGAGCCTCTTCCAGCCGCTCGAGCTTTCCTTCCAGGAAGTCGAGGCCCTCGACGCCCCCGATCAACGAGGGCTGGCCCTCGCGGTGAGCCGATGCAAGATCTGCTGCAGTCAGCGCGCGCCGCAAACCATGGTGAGTCACCATTTCGTCGGTCCAGGCGAGCCGCTCCAGGTGATGCCTGTAAAGCTCGCCTGGCTTCGGCGCACGCGTGATACCGGTGATGCCGCGCGCGTTCCTGCCGAGAAGGGGTTCGTCGGGGATCTCCGACAGGCACACTGCCGCAAGCGACCCCGCCCGCATCCCCGCGGCGACCGTGCCGTTGGGAGGTGCAGGCGAATATATGCCCTGCGC
>JAEZGR010000215.1 GCA_023437255.1 Pseudomonadota bacterium
TTCAGCAGCTGCTGCCTGAAGCCCTCGAGCTTGGGCATCATGGCCTGAAAGGACATGCCCTGGTCGACCCGGAAAAAGCCCATGAGCTGCCCCGTATCCTGCTGCGGGAAGAAGCCCTTGGGAACGATGGTGTACAGGTAGACGTTGAGCCCTACGGTCGCCGCCAGCACCAGCAGCATGAAGCGGCTGTGTGCCAGCGCCCAGTTCAGCGAACGCTTGTAGCCCGCCCAGAACCAGTCGCCCATGGCAAGAAAGGCGCGGCGCAGCGCGCCCGCGCGGGGCGCCGGCGAGCCAGTGCGTGCGTGCCCCGGGTCATTGCGCAGCAACCGCGCGCACATCATGGGCGTGAGGGTGAGCGAGATCAGCAGCGACACCATGATCGCCGCCGACAATGTCACGGCAAACTCCCGAAACAAGCGGCCCGGCAGCCCGCCCATGAACAGCATGGGAATGAAGACCGCCACCAGCGACACGCTCATGGCCACCACCGTGAAGCCCACCTCGCGGGCGCCTCGCAATGCGGCACGCACGGGCGACGTGCCCTGCTCGCGATAACGGATGATGTTCTCGAGCACCACGATTGCATCATCCACCACGAAGCCCGTGGCCACGATCAGGGCCATCAGCGAAATGGTGTTCAGGGTGTAGCCGAACAGCAGCATCAGGCTGAAGGTCGTGATGAGCGAGGCGGGCACCGCAATGGCGGGTATCAGGGCTGCACGCAGGTTGCGCAGGAACACGAGGACCACCGCGATCACCAGCACCACCGCAATGATCAGGGTGAGCTCGGCCTCGTGCATCGAAGCGCGAATGCTGGGCGTGCGGTCCTGCGCGACCGACAGGGTGACATTGGCGGGCAACATGGCCTCGAGTTGCGGCACCTGGCTGCGGATGCGATCCACGGTTTCCAGGATGTTCGCATCGGCCTGCCTGCGCACGATCAGCAGCACCGCGCGGCGGTCGTTGTAGAAACCGATGTTGTTGCGATCTTCGACCGAGTCTTCCACCCTGGCGACATCCTGCAGCCGGATCGGCGCGCCGTCGCGCCAGGCCACGATCAATGGTGCGAATTGATCGGCGCGATTCATCTGCCCGCCGGTGCTCACCTGCCAGTTGTGCCGGTCGTTCTCCACCACACCGTTGGGCCGCATCACGTTGGCGTCGTTCAACGCACGGCGCACCTCATCAAGCGACACGCCCGCCGCATAAAGCTGTTGCGGGTTCAGGGTCACGCGGATCGCCGGCAGCGAACTGCCGCCCACCTCGACTTCGCCCACGCCCGGCACCTGCGCCAGCTTCTGGGCCACCAGCGTCGAGGCCAGATCGTACAGCTCGCCCTGGGTGGCCACCGGCGAGGTGAGCGCCAGCACCATGATCGGCGCCGAAGACGGGTTCACCTTGCGATAGGTGGGATTGCTGCGCAGCCCCGAGGGCAGCATCGCGCGCGCCGCGTTGATCGCCGCCTGAACGTCGCGCGCCGCCCCGTCAATGTCGCGGTTCATGTCGAACATCAGCATGATCCGCGTCGAGCCCTCGGAGCTGCGCGAACTCATCTCGACCAGGCCCGCAATCGAAACCAGCGACTGCTCCAGCGGGGTCGCCACGGTGGACGCCATCGTCTCCGGACTGGCGCCCGGCATGCTGGCCGACACCGTGATCATGGGGAAGTCCATCTGCGGCAGCGGCGCCACCGGCAGCATGAAGTAAGCCAGGGCACCTGTCAGCAGCATGGCCACCGTGGCGAGCGTGGTCGCCACGGGCCGCATGATGAAGAGCCCGAACCACCTCATGCCGCCTGCTCCCCGGCCCGCGCGGCGGGCTGCCCGCGTCGGAACCTGCGCGCGTAGCGGTCAAAGAACAGATAGATGACGGGCGTGGTGAACAGCGTGAGCACCTGGCTGCAGATCAGACCGCCCACCATCACCAGACCCAGCGGCTGGCGCAGCTCGGCGCCCGAACCCGTGGCGAACATCAACGGCAGCGCGCTGAACAGCGCGGCCAGGGTGGTCATGAGGATGGGCCTGAAGCGCAGCAGCGCCGCCTCATGGATGGCCGCTTCAGGGGCCAGGCCGCGCTCACGCTCGGCATCCAGCGCGAAGTCGATCATCATGATCGCGTTCTTCTTCACGATGCCGATCAGGAGAATGATGCCGATCACCCCGATCATGTCGAGGTCGGTGCCTGTGAGCAGCAGCGCCAGCAGCGCACCCACCGCCGCGGAAGGCAAGGTGGACAGAATCGTGACCGGGTGTATGTAGCTCTCGTAGAGAATACCCAGCACGATATACATGGTGACCACCGCCGCCAGGATGAGCCACAGCGTGCTCGACAGCGAGGCCTGGAACGCACGCGCCGCGCCCTGGAAAGTCAGCTCCGAAGACAGCGGCATGTCCAGTTGCGCCTGCACCTCACGGATCAGCTCGACGGCATCCGACAGGGCCACTCCGGGCGCCGTGTTGAACGAGATGGTGGTTGCGGGGAACTGCCCCAGCCGCTCAATGGAAAGCAGTGTGGTGTCGTGCTCGATGCGGGCGATCGCCGAAAGCGGGATGGGCGCATCACCACTGCCGCGCACGTAGATGTGGCGCAGGTCGTCGGGCGCGCGGCGGTACTCCGGCGCCACCTCCAGCACCACGCGATACTGCGCAGACTGCGTGAAGATCGTGGAAATGAGCCGTTGCCCGAAGGCGTCGTACAGCGCGTCGTTGACCGACGCCTGGCTCACACCCAGCCGGGCTGCCGCATCGCGGTCAACGCGGACCACCGCTTCGCGCCCATTGGGCTGCAGGTCGGCGGCCACGCTTTCGAATTCGGGCAACGCCGCCAGCGCATCGACCAGTTTCGGTGTCCAGCTTGTCAGGACGCCGTGATCGGGGTCGGAGAGCATCATCTGATACTGGTTGCGGCTCACCCGGTCATCGACCGTGAGGTCCTGGACGGGCTGCATGAAGAGCTCGATATCCGGCAGATCCGCCAGCCTGTCACCCAGCCGCCGGATGATCTCCGCAGCCGTGCTGCTGCGCTGTGCGAGCGGCACCAGCGCGATCTGCATGCGCCCGGTGTTCAGCGTGGCATTGGTGCCGTCGATGCCCGTGAACGAGGTCACGGAGGCCACGTCCGGATCTTCGAGCAGCCTCTCGGCGGCCACGCGCTGACGCTCCGCCATTGACGAAAACGAGACATCCTGGGGCCCCTGGCTGATCGCCTGTATGAGGCCGGTGTCCTGCTGCGGAAAGAAGCCCTTGGGCACCGCCACGTACAGCAGCCCGGTCAACACCAGGGTGGCCACCGCCACCAGCAGCGTCAGGCCCTGACGGGCCAGCACCCAGTGCAGCCCGCGATCGTACCCTGCGATCAGACGATCCATCATGCGCCCGGCGGCCTGCTGGAAGCGCCCGTGGCTCATCTCCGACTCCGGACGCAGCATGCGGGCGCACATCATGGGCGTGAGGGTCAGGGAAATGACCAGCGACAGCAGAATCGCCACGGCCAGCGTGATTGCGAACTCGCGGAACAGGCGGCCGATCACGTCGCTCATGAACAGCAGGGGAATCAGCACGGCGATCAGCGACACGGTCAGCGACACCAGCGTGAAGCCGATCTGGCGGGCGCCCTTGAGGGCCGCCTGCAGCGGTGAATCGCCGTCTTCGATATGCCGGGCGATGTTCTCGATCATGACAATCGCGTCATCGACCACGAAGCCCGTGGCAATGGTGAGCGCCATGAGGCTCAGCGTGTTCAGGCTGAAGCCGCTCAGATACATGATGCCGAAGGTGCCCACCAGCGATAGAGGAACCACCACGCTGGGAATGAAGGTGGCCGTCCAGCTGCGCAGGAACACGAAGGTGACCAGCACCACCAGGCCGATGGCCAGCAGCATCTCGGTCTGAACGTGGCGGATCGCCTCGCGTATCGTCTGCGTTCGATCGGCAGCCACCGTCACGTCCACGCCCACCGGCAGCGACGATTGCAGCCCCGGCAACATGGCCTTCACGCTGTCGACCACCTGCACCACGTTCGCACCCGGCTGTCGCTGAATGTTCAGCAGAATTGCCGGTGTCGTGCCCACCCAGGCAGCCTGGCGCACATTCTCGGCGTCGTGCACCGCCTGCGCCACGTCGCCCAGGCGCAGCACCGAGCCGTCCTCATGATGCAGGATCAGATTCTCGTAATCTTCGATCGAACGCAGCTGGTCGTTCGCATCGATCGTGGTTGAGCGCTCGGGGCCATCAAGATTGCCCTTGGGCTGATTGACGTTGGCGGCCGTGATGGCCGAACGCAGGTCACTCAATGTGAGCCCGCGCGCGGCCAGGGCCGCGGCATTGGCCTGCACGCGCACGGCAGGGCGCTGCCCGCCCGCAATGCTCACCAGGCCCACACCACTGATCTGAGACAGCTTCTGCGCCACCCGCACGTCGATCAGGTCGCGCACCTGGTGCAACGGCAGGGTGGGCGAGGTCACCGCCAGCGTGATCACCGGCGTGTCGGCCGGATTCACCTTGTTGTAGATCGGCGGCGCCGGCAGGTCACCGGGCAGGAGATTCGAGGCCGCATTGATCGCCGCCTGCACCTCCTGCTCGGCCACATCGAGCGACAGATCGAGATCGAACTGCAGCGTGATCACCGATGACCCGCCCGAACTCGAGGAGGTCATCTGCGTGAGACCCGCCATCTGCCCGAACTGCCGCTCCAGGGGCGAAGTGACCAGCGCCGTCATCACGGCGGGGCTCGCCCCCGGGTAAAGCGTGGTCACCTGTATGGTGGGGTAATCCACCTGCGGCAGCGCGGACACGGGCAGCAGCCGGTAGGCGAGCAGCCCCGACAGCAGCAGCGCCACCATCGCCAGCGTGGTGGCCACGGGCCGCAGAATGAAGATGCGCGACAGATTCACAGGCCGCCCTCAATGCGCAGCCGGCGCCGGTCGCCCGCCACCCTGGCCACCATTGCGTGGCCGAGCAGCACCGCCTTCACCGCGGCCGGCGGGTGCGACTTCCTTGCCGTCGACGCTCACTATGTCCACCGTGGCTCCTTCACGCAGCCGGTCGGTGCCTTCAACGACCACCCGCTCACCGGCCTGCAGGCCCTCGAGCACACCGGTCAATGGCCCGTCGACCCGGCCCGCCACGATGCGCCGTATCTGCACCGTATTGCTGTCATCGACCACATACACGAAGGCGCCGATCGAGCCCACCTGCACGGCCGCAGTGGGCACCGACAGCCACTCCTGCGCCGAAACCAGCAGTCGCACGTTCACGAACTGGTTGGGAAACAGACGTTCATCTTCGTTGTCGAAGCGGGCCTTGACCCGCAGCGTGCCGGTGCTCACATCGATCTGATTGTCGACCGACATGAGTTCCCCCCGCGCCAGTTCCACGGTGTCGTTCTGGTCGTACAGCACGACCTCAAGTTTGTTGCCGGCCCGCATCTGGGCGAGCACGTCCACGGCTTCGGCCTGCGGCAGCGTGAACGCCACCGAAATCGGCTGCGTCTGCGTAATCGTGACGATGCCCTCGGCGTCCGATGCATTCACCACGTTGCCCTGGTCCACCTTGCGCAGGCCCAGCCGACCGGCTATGGGTGCCGTGATCTGCGTGTAGCTCAACTGCAGGGCCGCACTGTCGACCGCAGCCTTGTCACTGACCTGCGAGCCTTCCAGCTGCTTGACCAGCGCCTCCTGCTGCTCGACCTGCTGGCGCGCAATGGAGTTCTGACGGAACAACAGGCGATAGCGCTCGAGATCCTGGCGCGCGCTCTGCAGCTGTGCCGCATTCTGTTGCTGCTGCCCGCGTGCCTGATCGAGGGCCGCCTGGTATTCACGGGGGTCGATCTCTGCCAGCAGATCGCCGGCCTGCACGAACTGCCCTTCCTGGAAGTGCAGTTTGATGAGTTCGCCGCCCACGCGACTACGCACGGTGACCGTATTGAAGGCGGTGACGGTTCCGATGGCCCGGAGCGTCTGGCGCAGCGTTTCGACCCGGGCCGTTGCCAGGCGCACGGGCACCGCCATGGCGCGCATGCCCCCCATGCCGAACGGGCCGGCCGCACCCGTGGCCGCCGGCGGTGCAGTGCCCGCATTGCGCGCCACGAAATACCAGTAGGATCCGGCTGCCGCCACGCACAGGACGATCAGCCAGGCAAATATGCGCCCTTTACCACGCCTTCCCTGTTCGGGTTCCTCGAACGACATTCATCTACCTCGGCTTGCGAAGACAAGGCGTCATTGTCGCGCATCGCGGGCCGGGATCGGTCGGCAATGCGCAAGGATGAAACGGAACGCAACAGCATTTTGCCCGGCACAGGCGGACGCACGCCCGCCACGTGGGCTCAGACGTGGCAGCAGGCGAGGCGGAAGGGAATGTCGGTGCCGACCGGTTGGGGTTTGAGGTCGGGGCCCTGCATGGCAAAGCGCACCCAGATCACATACTTGTTGGCGCTCATTTCAGGGAAGACGCGGCGCGCCTGGTCGACCCAGACACGCAGCAGCTGGTAGGTCTTGCCGCTGAGCATTTCCTGGTAGGCGCCGTCGCGCGCGGTCATGTCGCGAACGTCGCCCGAGTCGCGCAGCGTGCGCAGAATGAGCGCCAGGCCGCGATACAGCGGCAGAAAAGGGGCGATCCATTCCTGGAGGTTGCGCGAGCGCTCTTCAAACGACTGCAGCTGCCATGAAAAGAACGAAGGCATGTCGACCGGAGACGAGCCCCCCGGCACCGCCAGCCTGCCCCGCAGGCGGGCCAGCCATTCGTTGTCACGCAAGTTCTGCCCGACCCGGCCCTGGGCGCTCAGCTCAGTGCTGACCGCCTGAATTTCTTCGAGCATGGCCGAGAGCCGTGTTTCGTCGACGCCCGGATGCTGACGCAGGGCGGCCAGCGTGCTGCGATGGCGTTCGAGATCTTGGACAATGGCCCCGCGCAGGTCGGTGCGCTCGGAAATTTCGAGCAGCTCGAACAGGGTGGCCATTGAGACTTGGTGATGACGAACGTCTTCGCCCTTGGAAAAAAAGAACAGGCGGTCGAACAGATGTTCTACTCGCAGAAGGGAGCGAATGCGCTCATTGCATGGATATTCGTAGAGAATCACGCGACCTACAACCTTTAGAAGCTTCGACACCAGCGTTCGTGCAACGCCCGGACCTGGTGCTCCAGTTCGTCGAGCGAGGTGCCGCCGCCGTTGTTGACGATATCGTGCGCGGCAGCGTTTCGTTCCTCTCTTGAGGCCTGTGCTGACATGATACGCGCAATAGCATCGCGAGTCAGCCCGCTGCGGGCCTGCACCCGGGCGATCTGGGTCTCGGGGTCGCAGTCGACCACGCACACCCGATCGAGCCGATCCAGCCAGGTGCCCGACTCTATCAGCAGCGGCACGACGAAGACGGCATAGCACCCTTCGGCCACCCGCGCCCGCGCCTCGGTCTCGGCGCGGATCAGGGGGTGCAGAATCGATTCGAGGCGGCGCCGGGCCTCGGGGCTCTGAAACACCAGTTCGCGCATGGCGGGGCGATCGAGCGCCCCGTTCTCGGCAATGACATCGGGGCCGAACGCCCGCCGGATGGGCTCGATTGCGGCCCCGCCGGGTGCAGTCAGGTCGTGGGAGATCACGTCAGTGTCGATCACAGCTGCGCCCAAGGCGGCCAACATGTCTGCCACCTTGCTCTTGCCCGACCCGATACCTCCGGTAAGCCCGACCTTGTACATGCGTATGCCCCGTCAAAAGGCAAACTGTACAACAGGGGCGCCGGCCAGCCCAAACCCGCCGGCCGCGGCAAGGAAGGGGCCGAAGGGCAGCGCGCTGCGCCACGCGCTCACGCCTCGCAGCAGGAACGCGGCAGCCACGCCCGCCACGCAGGCCCAGAGCAGCAGGGAAGGCAGCGCCGCCCACCCCGACCATGCCCCCAGGGCCGCGAGCAGCTTCATGTCGCCTCCGCCAAGACCGTCACGACCGCGCACGGCACTGAACAAAACATTAAGGCCGCGCAGAAAGCCGTAGCCCACCGCCGCACCGATGATCGCGTCGGTGGGCGCGGGCCCCTGCCCGGCTGCCGCCAGCAGCAGACCGGTCCACAGCAGCGGCAGCGTGATCGCGTCGGGCAGCAGACCGGTTCGCGCGTCAATGAAGGCCAGCAACAGCAGCGCAGTACAGGCCACGGCGGCAGCAAGGGTGCGCATGGAGGGATCGAGCGCGGCCGGCAAGGCCGCCAGAAGCAGCGCCGACACGCCCAGCAATGCCGAGGAACGCAATGGCCTGAAGCGCCGCCGGCATGACTTCGGACGAGTTTGCCTCCGGCACAGGATGGCCGCGGCGGCCGCCCGCAGCGTGGCGCCTTCAACGGCCTCACCTCGCGCGATCCGCCGTGCGTATTCCCGGGCCAAGGCATCGCACACGAGGGCGGCCAATA
>JAEZGR010000017.1 GCA_023437255.1 Pseudomonadota bacterium
CTTCTTCCTTGGCCTTGCGTTCGGCTTCTTCCTTGGCCTTGCGTTCGGCTTCTTCCTTGGCCTTGCGATCCGCCTCTTCCTTTGCCTTGCGTTCGGCTTCTTCCTTTGCCTTGCGATCCGCCTCTTCCTTGGCTTTACGCTCGGCTTCTTCCTTGGCCTTCCGTTCGGCCTCTTCCTTTGCCTTACGCTCTGCCTCTTCACGCGCCTTGCGTTCGGCCGCCTCCTGCTCTTCCTTGCGTTTGCGCGCCTCTTCGAGCGCGATCTCGGGATCCGGCTCAGGTTCGGCTTCGGGCACGGGGGGTGTGGTCACCGGTGTCGGCGCCGGCTCAGGTTCGGGTTCCGGCAGTGGTTCGGGCTCGGGCTCGGGGGCAGGCTCCGGCTCCGGTTCAGGAGCCGGTTCGGGTTCGGGCGCCGGCTCCGGTTCTGGTTCGGGCTCAACTACGGGCTCAGGTTCCGGTTCGACGGCCGTTTCTTCTTCGACCACGTCTTCCGGCTGCGCGTCGGGTGATACGCCGTCAGTCCAGAGCTCCACCTGCACCGGTTGCGGGGTGGTCGGGCTCGAAACGAAGCCGACCAGCATGAACGCGAACAGCAGCACATGGATGGCGAGCGCAAGCGCAAACGATCTGCGCTCTTCACGCTGTTCCGGCGTAAGAGAGGAAATGGACTGGGATTCTTTGCGCTTGAGTGGCATCAGGACAAAGGCGGGCAGCGGTTACGGTTGCGCGTCGACGGGGCCGCCGTGCTGATCCACCAGCAGGCCCAGACGCGTGATGCCGCTGCTGCGCAGTTGGTCCATGACTTTCATGACCGTCTCGTATGGCACGCGGCCATCGGCCGAGATGACAACGGGTGTTTCGGGCGTGATCAGTGCGCGAACCTGTGCCACCAGATTGTCTTGAGAAACGGGCTGCAGTTCGTTGCCGGAATCACGCAGGCGCATGGACATGGCGCCGGCCTCGTCGATCTGGACCTCCACCGGCTTGAGCGGGACGTCGGAGGCGCGGCCGACCGATGGCAATTCGATCACACCGGGCGTGATCATGGGCGCAGTGACCATGAAGATCACCAGCAGCACCAGCATCACGTCGATATACGGCACGACGTTGATCTCGTTCTTCAACCGGCGGGAGCGACCCCCGCTGTTGCGTATGGAGGGCATCAGCGCACCTGGCGTTGGAGAATGTTCAGGAACTCATCAATGAACGAGTCGAAGCGGATGGACAGCCGGTCGATCTCGTTGGTGTAGCGGTTGTAGGCCACCACGGCAGGAATCGCCGCGAACAGGCCGATGGCTGTGGCGATGAGCGCTTCGGCGATGCCCGGCGCAACTGCGGCCAGCGTGGCCTGTTGCATCGAGGACAGGCCCATGAAGGCGTGCATGATGCCCCACACCGTTCCCAGCAGGCCAATGTAGGGGCTGACCGAGCCGGCCGAGGCCAGGAAGTTCAGATGGGATTCGAGGCTGTCCATTTCACGCTGGTAGGTGGCGCGCATGGCGCGGCGCGGGCCGTCGAGCAGCGCTTCGGGCGAGCTGTTGACGCGGCGGGCTTTCATGAATTCGGTCATGCCTGCATCAAAGATGCGTGCCAGTGCGCCGTGTTCGTCGCGCCGCGTGGCAATGGATTGCTGCAGCACCGAGAGATCACCACCCGCCCAGAAGTCATCTTCGAACCGCTGCGTCTGTTCGCCGGCTCTTTTGAGGGCGGCGCGTTTGCTGAAGATGTATGTCCAGGAGAGGACCGAGATGGCGACGAGTACCAGCATGACGAGCTGGACCGGTATGCTGGCTTGCACCAACAGGGTAATCAGCGACATGTCGCTCGTGGCTTGCATAGTGAGTTCCGCGTTTATTTCAACAGGGTTCGGATCGTCGGGCCGAGGTCGACGGGCCGGAAGTTGTCAGCCTCGACGCAGCATACTGTGACCACGGCCTGGCAGAGGAGTTCGTCGCCACGCAGGGCGCGCTGACCGAAACGGATCGATGCGCGACCCCAATGTTCGACGTGGGTATGAATGGTGAGCTCGTCATCCAGCCTTGCCGGCCTGCGATATTGTATTTCAACGTTTCTAACGACAAACAGGCGTCTTTCGGTTGTGGCGAGCGCAGTCTGGTCGACCCCAAGTGTGCGCAGCCATTCTGTGCGGGCGCGTTCAAGGTACTTGAGGTAATTCGCGTAGTACACGACGCCACCCGCATCGGTATCCTCGTAATATACGCGAATCTTGAGTTCGCAAGCGGCGTTGCGGCTGTCCTCTGGCATGAGCTTTGTCCAAATTTGTAACCTTCCGGGGCCAGCCCGGAAGGCGACGTCAGTTACAGGCCTTTCAGCGCTTCAAGCACATGGTTCAATGCGTTGTCGCAGGCAATGCGCTCGGCCTCTGCGGCACGACGCGGCTGGATTTCGACAATGCCTTCCTTGAGTCCGCGGTCGCCCACAGTGATTCGCAGAGGCACGCCGATAAGCTCCCAGTCGGCGAACATGATGCCGGGTCGCGTGTCGCGATCATCGAGTACGACCTCGACGCCGGCGGCGCGCAGTTCGGCGTAGAGCTGGTCGGCCGTGTTTCGGACAGTTTCACTCTTGTAATAACCCATGGGGCAGATCACCACTTCGAACGGAGCGATGGCGCGCGGCCAGATGATGCCGCGCTCGTCGTGATTCTGCTCGATGGCGGCCGCGGCTATGCGGCTCACGCCGATGCCATAGCAGCCCATCTGCATGATCGTGGGCTTGCCGTCGGTTTCGAGGAAGGTGCAGTTCAGCGCACGCGAATACTTGTCGCCCAGGAAAAAGACGTGGCCGACCTCGATACCGCGTTGAATGCGCAGGGTGCCGCCTTGAGGATCGGGGTCGCCGTCGACCACATTGCGCAGATCGTGCACAGGCGCCTCGGGGAGGTCGCGACCCCAGTTGACGCCGGTGTAATGGAAGCCTTCGTCGTTGGCGCCGCAAATGAAGTCGCTCATGTTGGCGACTGTGCGGTCAACAATGATATTGACCGGCTTGCGGGTATTCAGCGGGCCCAGGTATCCGGGCACACAGCCGAAGTGATCGACGATCTCTTCTTCGGTCGCGAAGCGGTAGCCGTTCTCGAAGCCCGGCAGTTTGGCGGTCTTGATCTCGTTGAGCTCGTGATCGCCACGCAGCAGCAGGAGCCAGATCTTGACCTCGCCCTTGCCGTCGACCGGATCGGTGGCCAGCACGATGGACTTGACCGTGTCGGTGAGCGGCCGGCCCAGCTGGTCGGCGACGAGTTCGCACTTGGGCGCGTCGGGCGTGGCGGTCTTCTGCAGTGCCTCGGCCGGTGCCGCGCGCTCCGCCAACAGGCAGGGTGCCTCGGCCAGTTCAATGTTGGCTGCGTAACTGGATTCGGGGTTGTAGACGATGAGATCTTCACCGGTGTCGGCGATGACCTGGAACTCATGGCTGCGGGAGCCGCCGATGGAGCCAGTGTCGGCCGCCACGGGGCGGAACTCCAGGCCCAGCCGCTCGAAGATGCGCATGTAGGCTTCGTACATGCGGTCGTAGCT
>JAEZGR010000042.1 GCA_023437255.1 Pseudomonadota bacterium
ACGTGGAACAGTCCCTGCGCCAGAAGAATGATCATGGAGGCTTCGTCAACTAAGACGATTGATGGCGTTTACAGCTAACGTCCATAGGAAAGTTTGGGTTTGGAGAACGCATTTAAGCCAAATGCCCGTACCTATCTGCCCAGTCATTACCTACAGGAAAAACTCGAACTGAGGTTGAGGTTACCTGTATAGCGGGCGAATAGTAGTAGGAAGTTCGTTCAGCTTTCAGCTACCCCAAACTTCTGCTGCAGGCAGGCGCTGAGCAACGTCAAACCATCCCGGCCTGGAGGTGCCTGCCGGCTGGGTTGGAATTCGTTGGACGTATGGTTGAATCTCGTTTCACGCCCCTAGCCGTGCACCCCAGATACCTGCTCTAGTGTTGCCGAGTGTATGCGGGGCCGGTCTAGCAGATGAGGTGTGGAATGTCATTCAGTTCCTATCCCAGCTTCAATCTCGGTAGTACCCAGACACGTCGCGAGCAAATGTGAATTTCGAGTTGTTCCACGTGGAACATCTGGCAATCTGCGACCAGGTGAGTAAAAGGTTACGCAGCGATGAATACTCGAGAGGGGGTGCTCTGGATGGTCGGGGTACTCGTTGTCCATAACGGTCTGGCCAGATTTGTTAACACTAGGGGAAGTTCATCCCGCTCGGCAATAGCGTGATGCCGGAGTGTGCTCAGTTTCTCCTCGAGCTCAAAGGTAGTTATTCCCATCGCCCCCGCGAGACCAGCATGGTGATCGGAAACTCGTTGCCAAACATTCCTTGGCTGGCGTGAACGCGTCGTCGATTTCAAGGTGGGTAACCGTATGAGATGGTCTCGATAATCGTTCCAGGCCGCGACGGTCTGCATTGTGATGTATCCGGTTGACGACAGGCAGTCGCGTGGGTGGCAGACAATGCCATGTTTCACGTGGAACAAATGCTTCCGGGAACCATACGCGCGAACCGCTAATCACACACCCCTTCACGCATGGGGATCGCTGCGACACGCTGTGACTCGGATTCGGGAGTAGCAACGGCTGTATATAGAAAATTGACTCATGACAGGGATGGGTGCCACATGCCACAGTCCGTCCAGAGTGTGAACGTTGATATGCTGCACTGCAAAACAAGCAGCTGATGAAAGCCGGTATGTGACGCCTTCCCTTTCCGTATAGCGGTCAATCGAATATGTTTCACGTGGAACATTAACTGCGAGTCGCTGTGAGGTAGCCACCCAACTGTTTCACGTGAAACACATGCCCGTAGACGCAGCCCGAACGATTCTCTCGCGCAGAGAGGGCGGGAAGTATAATGCGGCGTTAACTTGCTCTTTCTTTGGCTTCGAGATGATTTACCCAGAACAGTTTGATGTAATCGTAGTCGGCGGAGGCCACGCCGGTACAGAAGCCGCACTGGCGGCTGCGCGCATGGGTGCTCGAACGCTGCTGCTTACACACAACATCGACACACTCGGCCAGATGTCCTGCAATCCATCCATCGGTGGAATAGGGAAGGGCCATCTGGTGAAAGAGGTGGATGCACTTGGCGGTGCCATGGCGCTCGCCACGGACCAGGCGGGTATTCAATTTCGCATACTTAACCGGTCCAAGGGCCCCGCAGTGCGGGCCACCCGCGCCCAACTCGACCGATCAATGTACCGCCGGGCTATCCGGTGCATGCTCGAGAATCAACCGAACCTCACGATTTTTCAACAGGCGGTCGAAGACCTCTTGCTTGAGGGTGACCGGGTGGTCGGCGCGACAACGCAAATTGGCCTGCAGTTCCGGGGTGCAGCTGTGGTGCTGACCGCAGGGACTTTCCTGAACGGTCGCATCCACGTTGGTCTGGAAAATTATTCTGCGGGCAGGGCAGGGGATCCACCAGCCATTACGCTGGCGCACCGTCTGAAGGAACTCAAGCTTCCACAGGGTCGCCTGAAAACAGGCACACCGCCGCGTATTGACGCTCGCAGCATCGACTTCGGTGCCCTGGAGACACAACCCGGTGATAGTGATCCGGTTCCGGTGTTCTCTTCCATTGGGTCTGCAGACATGCACCCGGACCAGCTTCCGTGCTGGGTGACGCATACCAACGCCAAGACACATGACATCGTTCGGTCAGGCCTGGATCGGTCTCCTATGTACAGCGACGCCGGCACGATCGAAGGCATTGGTCCGCGCTATTGTCCTTCAATCGAAGACAAGATTCACCGTTTTGCAGATAAGGAAAGCCATCAGATCTTCCTGGAGCCCGAGGGCTGGAGCAGCCGTGAAATCTACCCGAACGGTGTCTCCACCAGCTTGCCGTTCGACATTCAATTCGCCATGCTCCGTTCGATGCGCGGGTTGGAGAATGCTGTAATCATGCGCCCTGGCTATGCCATTGAGTACGATTACTTTGATCCGCGCGGCCTGCTTCCCACACTGGAAACCCGTGCCATTCAGAACCTGTATTTCGCTGGCCAGATCAACGGCACAACGGGTTATGAAGAGGCGGCAGCTCAAGGTCTGCTTGCAGGTCTGAATGCGGCCCGCAAGGTCAAGGGGGAAGAAGGCTGGTACCCGAAGCGCAACGAAGCCTATCTGGGTGTGCTTGTAGATGACCTGATCACTCGCGGGGTAACCGAGCCGTACCGCATGTTTACGTCGCGAGCCGAGTATCGCCTGAGCCTCAGGGAAGACAACGCAGACCTGCGGCTGACTGAAACAGGGCGCCAGCTTGGCCTTGTCGACGATGCACGCTGGGAGGCATTCAGCCGCAAGCGCGAGGCCATCGAAGCAGAAATAGAGCGCCTGCGTGGCACCTGGGTGAATCCCAAAGTGCTGCAGGCGCACGAAGCAACGGCTTTGCTGGGTCAACCCCTTGAGCGCGACGCCTCGGCCTTTGATCTCCTCAAGCGTCCCCAGGTGTCATATTCCGCCTTGATGCAGGCCCACGGAGCCGAGGGACAACCGATTGCTGGCCCCGGCGTGGAAGACAGGCAGGTAGCCGAACAGGTGGAAATCCAGGTCAAGTATGCCGGTTACATTCAGAAACAATCGGAGGATGTAGAGCGGCAGCGGGCGCAGGAAGAGATGCCTATTCCGGAAGATTTTGATTACGACAAAGTTCCGAGCCTGTCGATCGAAGCACGGCAGCGCCTCAAACAGGCGCGCCCGGCCACCATCGGCCAGGCTGCCCGGGTGTCAGGCATGACACCGGCGGCCATTTCCCTGGTGCTGATTCAACTCAAGCGCCTGCAGGCCGGCGCACGTGCCACCCAATGAACCAGTTTCAAGAATTCTCGCCGCGTCTGCGCGCCGCGGCTGAAACGTTGCACCTTGAGATCGACGCCACTCAGGAAAACTCCCTGTTGGGCTATCTCGAGCAATTACAGCGTTGGAATCGTACCTATAATCTCACCGCTGTACGCGAGCCCGAACGCATGCTGGTTCAGCATCTGTTCGACAGTCTGTCGGTGGTGGTTCCGCTGCGCAAGGTCCTGTACGAACGTACAGAGTCGCCCGTCATCGTTGATGTCGGCTCGGGAGCAGGGCTGCCCGGTGTCATCCTGGCTATCATGCTGCCCGGCGCTACGGTCCATTGTGTCGACACAGTCGAGAAAAAGAGCACCTTCATTCGCCATGTGGCGGGGGCATTGCGGCTGCCGGGTCTGCACGCTCACCATGCGCGCGTGGAATCATTGCCGCCATTGGGTGCCGACGCGGTGATTTCACGCGCATTCGCCTCGCTGGTCGATTTTGCGAACCTTTCAGGTCAGCATGTCGTTCGAGGGGGCCACCTGGTGGCCATGAAGGGTAAAGAGCCATCAGGCGAGATCGCAGAACTGCATGCGGCAACGCCCTGGCGAGCTGAACGCATTGAACCGCTCGAGGTCCCGGAACTGGATGCCCAGCGTTGTCTGGTATGGATGACACAACAAGGAATCGCATGAAGAAGAATACCGTCGGAATGGGTGCGCATGTTTTCTGCATCGCGAATCAGAAAGGTGGCGTCGGCAAGACAACCACGGCGGTCAACCTGGCTGCCGCCCTAGCGGCACTCAAGAAAAGCGTCCTGCTCATCGATCTCGACCCTCAGGGCAACGCCACCATGGGTAGCGGCATCGACAAGAATGCGGCTGAAGTGAGCCTGTACGAGGTGTTGCTGGGCGAAGTCGGCATCGCAGAGGCGCGCGTGCGTTCCGAAGCAGGGGGCTACGATGTGCTGCCCGCCAATCGCGAGCTGTCCGGAGCGGAGATCGATCTCGTACAGATGTCCGACCGCGAGGCGCGTCTGAAGCTGGCCATCGATACGGTTCGTGACGAATATGACTTCATTCTGATCGACTGCCCGCCCACGCTCTCATTGCTCACCCTCAATGGCTTGGCGTCGGCCACCGGGGTCATCATTCCGATGCAGTGCGAGTACTTCGCCCTCGAAGGCCTTTCCGACCTGGTCAACACCGTCAAGCGGGTCTTCAGCAATATCAATCCAGACTTGCAGCTGATCGGTTTGCTCCGGGTCATGTTCGATCCGCGCGTGACGCTGCAGCAGCAGGTTTCCGCGCAGATTGAGGCGCACTTCGGAGACAAGGTCTTCAAGACGGTCGTACCTCGCAATGTGCGGCTGGCCGAGGCTCCCAGCCATGGCCTGCCGGGCGTGGTTTACGACAGGAACTCCCGGGGGGCACGGGCCTACCTCGACTTCGGCAGCGAACTCGTGCGTCGCATGAAGCGCGAAACGCTCAAACAGACGGCACGCGCCGGCATTTGATCAGGCGAAAACAGGAATCCACATGGCTACGAGAAAACCCAAGGGTTTGGGAAGAGGGCTGGACGCGCTTTTGGGCGCAGACGCAACAATCATCGAATCATTGGGCCGCCCACCGGCCGAGGATGTGCCGCCGGCGACCCTGAAGGTCAGCCAGCTGCAGGCCGGCAAATACCAGCCGCGCACTCGCATGGATGAGGGCGCGCTCAACGAGCTCGCCGACTCCATCCGCACGCAAGGGGTCATGCAGCCGATTCTGGTGCGCCCGGTGAGTGCGGGCAAGAATCCCAAATATGAAATCATTGCCGGCGAGCGCCGCTTCCGTGCGGCGGTGATTGCCGGCCTCAAGGAAGTACCGGTCCTGGTGCGTGAAGTTCCCGACGAAAACGCTGCCGTCATGGCGCTCATCGAGAACATCCAGCGTGAAGACCTGAATCCGTTGGAAGAGGCTCACGGGGTGAAGCGTCTGCTGGACGAGTTTGGCCTCACCCACGAGCAGGCTGCGCAAGCGATCGGGCGTTCGCGCTCGGCAACCAGCAACCTGCTGCGTCTCCTGAACCTCGCAGAACCCGTGCAAACCATGTTGCTTGCCGGTGACATCGACATGGGTCATGCGCGCGCGTTGCTGGCTGTGGAACCAGCCAATCAGATCATGCTGGCCAATGA
>JAEZGR010000063.1 GCA_023437255.1 Pseudomonadota bacterium
CCCCAACCAACCATCACAGAGCAGGAGGGCGCCGCATCGGCGCCCTCCTTATCTTTGTCGCACCGCGGCGCGACACACCTTCAGCTTCAGTGCTCGGCGGTCGTGTGTGGGGTTTCGTCGCGGATCAGGAACTGCCGAACGGTATGAGGCAGGCGCTCCGCGAGCCAGGCGGCCATGGCCTCTTCCTGCTGCAGAATGTCTTCACATACGCGCTTGGTTTCAGCATCGCCGCAGACTTCTGCGGCAGCAATGAGTGCACGATAGCTCGCGATTTCCATATGTTCGAAGGCGTAGCTTGCCATGCTCGCTTTGACCACCTCGTCCGAGACGAACATACCACTCATGCCTTGGCCCAGCGCCATCATCTTGGCGGCGACATCTTTCAGGGTCGAGGTGTCGCCACCCAGCCGCTGGATGCAGCCGCGCACCTGCTCTGCCTGATGACGCGTTTCCTGGATATGCTGCTCAATGCGAGCGCGAAGCTCCGGATAGTTTTCCAGCCGTTCGGCCGTGGTCGTCAGCATCTTTTCCGCCTGTTCTTCCATGGCATGTGCGTCACGCAGCCAATCAAGGAGGTTGTCCTGTGCTCGGGTCGTCATGATAATCCTCATTCAGTCGTTGTAAATGCGGCGCCGGGGGCACCATAGGTGTGCGGCGGTGCGCCCACGAAGTGGGCTGACGGCCGCCGGATCAGGTGGCTTCTTCCATCACCATCTTGCGCAGCCACTGTTTGATCATCGTCTCGTGCTCCTGCTCAGAGGCGAGCGCCTTCTGGAACGGAGCGATCAGCTCATCGTGACCGCCCTGCTCAGCCAGCTCAATCAGCAGTTCCCAACAGGCGTTGTCCGTCAATTCGACCGACAGCAAAGCCTGGAGACATTGCGCAAGCGTGGTGCGGGGATCCGTGATCACCTGAATCATGCCCAGCGAAGCCACGCCACTCACGTCGGCGCAGGGTGTCTGGGCGGTGGGGTCGCCACCCATGTCGGCAATCACTCCGCTCAGCATCTGGAAATGCTGGAATTCCTCTTCGCAGATGTGATCCAGATCCGCCAGCAGGGCGGCCTGTTCGGGGTGCGGGGTCACCTTCACCTTCGAGATCATGGCCTGGTAGAGCCGCACGCCGCTGCGCTCATAGGCAGCCCGCTCGCCCAATTTGTCGAAGAGCACTTCAGGGTTCTTGCCCTTCAATTTGCCAACGACCGTTTCGGTCACTCCCTTGCCCGTGGCGGGAACCGGTACGGAGCCGACCCGCAGCGCCTCTTCGACATAGAGTCCACGCAGGGCGGCGATGTCTTCTTCACTCCCGTTTTTGGGGTGGGGCGGATTTTGCTCAGCGTATTGCACCTGCTGCGCGCCCTGCTTGGGCGCCATCTGCATGCCCGTCCTGTTCATCCCGACTTTCGTTTGGTTTTCCATTTCAGCTCCTCTTGTCCGATGCAGTCGCGCGACGGCTCAGTTCCGTTGCGGGTGACCATTGATAGCCTGCCGAGACCGTATTGGTCGGCGAGCCATCTGCATTGAGCATGGCGCGCTGTTCCAGTGAAAGTTCGCTTTCCTGTTCAAGCGGAACAAACTCGGTCCCGTTCGCGCGCAGCGACACCTCGGTCTCGAGCACCTTGCGCACGAAGTCTCGCTGCGGCGCGAACTCCAGGGGAGCAGGCGCCACATTGCCGAGCACCTCTTCGGGGTCACGGCGCTCGTACTTCTTGAACAGCTCGGTCACCACGCTCAGATGTCCCAGTTCATAGTCGAGGAAGCGCTCCCAGATCGCCTTGATACGCGGGTTGGTTTCGGACTCCACACAGCTGTGATAGGTGTAGACCTCGGTCGCTTCGTGAATGAGCATCTTCTCCAGAATCGACTCATCCGGGTCCTGTAGAGAACCATACTGCGTGACGTGCTGTTCCTCGATCGAGGCAATTTCGGCGTAGAGCAGCCGTGCGACGGGGTCGGCAAAAAGTGGCCCGATGTTCATGTAGTAGTCGTGCGTCTGGTATTCGGCCGCCGTGATCAGCGTCGAATGCATCTTCGTGAGAATATGGGCTTCATTGCGCTCGTAGGGATTGCGCAGGTCGTCGTGGGGATGCCGATGCTCATCAATCGTGGCGCGGCCGGGCACGATATCGGTGTAGCCCTGCAGAATATTGTTCGAGTCTTTCCCTTCCAGGCGATCCAGCATGGCGCTGTAGCGGTACAGGTGGTCAAAGTCCTCCAGCAGGCCGAACCGATAGGTCTGCGCCTGGTAGGGGTCCGGCTCCGCCTGGGCCACTGCAGCCGTCACCTCGATGGCGACCTGCTCATAGGCAATCGTGGTTTCAAGGGGTGAGTGGTCTGCAGAAAGCAGCCAATTCACCATGGTGGCCTGGTGTTGTTCGACGCGACGAATCCGCGCCAACGGCTCGCGCAGGTCGCGGTTGAAGCGTGCGGCAATATGCTTCAGACGCAATGCGTCGAGTTCCAGACCGTTGAGCAGGATGATGCGGATGCGTGTGAACGCGTCGTCATCGAGCTTGCTGATCGGCTGACCAACCATGTCACGCCATGAGAATCGCTGCCGATCCAATGGCGTGCCGCGGCTGCCCCACAAATTGCTCATTGAACTCATCGTGATCTCCATTGATATTCCGTCGCAACACCGGCTGGTGCGCTTTACGGGCATGGCCTTCGAATCAGCATGATTCGTTCCCTGCCAATGGCTCACGTGGCAGGCATCGCGATAGATCAGGTCAACTGCAGGCGACGGACGTCAAGGCAAGGGCAAAAGCCCAGGGCTATACTCCTCGGTTTCCTGTGGCCCCCTCGCGTGACGGGCCACATTCATGCTTTGAAGGAGGTGTCATGCACACGTTGCCCCCTTGTCCAAAATGCCAGTCCGAGTACACCTACGAAGATGGCCCCCTCTTCGTCTGCCCGGAGTGCGCGCACGAGTGGTCGGCGCAGGAAGCAGAGGCACCTGCCGCCCAGGAGCGGGTCTGGAAAGACTCGGCCGGCAATATTCTCAACGACGGCGACACGGTCACTGTCATCAAGGATCTCAAGCTCAAGGGCTCCGGTGGCGTCGTGAAGATCGGCACGAAAGTGCGCAACATCCGCCTGGTCGACGCCGACCACGACATCGACTGCAAGATCGACGGCTTCGGCCCCATGAGTCTGAAATCGGAGTTCGTCAGGAAGGCGTGAGCAATGGCCCGACCGCCCGGGCACGCATGGCGTCCATGAACTCTCTCTGAGCAAAGCACATCCAGCATCGTGTCTTCGAACGATTCCGCGCATGATCTTCGCGCCGCCTTCACACTTGTCGCCATCGGTGTATGCGCCGCGCTTCATATCTGGAAACTGCCGCCAGCCCTGCCCGCGCTGCAGGCGCAGCTCGGGCTGAACCTCGTTCAGTCGGGCTTCATGCTGTCGATCGTGCAGATCGGCGGCATGATTCTCGGGCTGCCCATCGGGCTTGCGGCCGAGCGTATCGGGCTCAGGCGCTGTGTGCTCGTTGGCCTGGCCATATTGGTGGCCGCTTCGGCGGCGGGCACGCGATTCGACACCACGGCCATGATCATGCTGTGCCGAGGAATCGAAGGTTGCGGATTCCTCATGGTGGCGATGCCCGTGCCCGCCCTGCTGCGCCGACTCGTGCCCCCGGCAGCCCTGAGCCGCGTCATGTCGCTGTGGAGCTGCTACATGCCATTCGGCACAGTGCTCATTCTGATGTTTGGGGCCTGGGTGCTCAGCGTTTCCAGCTGGCAATCGCTCTGGTTCCTGCTTGCCATGCTCACCCTGGCCATGCTGCTGCTGGGCTGGTGGTTCGTGCCGCCAGACGCGACTGCGTCGGCGGGCGCAGCCAACACGAGTTTGCAGGGCAAGACCTCCGTGCCACAGATGGTGCGCCTCACGCTGGGCTCCAGGGGCGTATGGCTGGTGGCACTCACATTCGGCGCCTATTCCGCCCAATGGATCTCGGTCATTGGCTTTCTGCCCACCGTCTACGCCGCCGCCGGCATATCCGGCAAAGTGGCAGGTATGCTCACCGGCGTAGTTGCCGGCGCCAACATTCTGGGCAATCTCGCAGCCGGCCAGCTTCTGCACCGCCGCGTGGCGCCACAACGCCTGATCGTGTTTGGTTTTCTCACCATGATCGTTTGCGCATGGCTGGCGTTCGGCACCGCCCTCCCCGCCAGTGCTCAATACGCCGCCGTGGTCACACTGTCTGCGGTGGGCGGGCTGATTCCGGCCACCCTGTTTGTGCAGGCGATTGCCGTGGCGCCTACTCCGCAGACCACCACCACCACGATCGGCTGGCTGCAGCAGTGCTCCTCACTGGGCCAGTTCGTGGGGCCACCCGTCGTCGCCTGGGTGGTCAATCTCACGGGAGGGTGGCAATCAACCTGGCTGGCCACCGGGGCCTTCGCCCTGACGGGCATCGGCCTGGCCCTCGCGCTGGCCCGTACCCGGCACTCAAGCTGAAGTATGCTTTTGTCTCCGCCGGCGCTGTTCCCCTGACGCCGGCCACTACAAGAATGAACAGGAGACAACATGAAGGTACGCGCCGCTGTCCTGCGTGAAATGGGAATCGAGGGCCCCTATGCCCATAGCCGCCCGGTCACCATCACTGAGGTCGAGCTCGATCCGCCCGGTCCGGGAGAAGTGCTCGTACGCATTCATGTGGCCGGGCTCTGTCATTCAGATCTGTCGGTCGTGAACGGCGACCGGCCCCGCGCCTTGCCCATCGTGCTGGGCCACGAATCATCGGCCGAAGTCGTCGAAACGGGCGCAGGCGTCACCGATCTGCGCAGTGGCGATCATGTCGTGATGGTGTTCGTGCCGAGCTGCGGCCACTGCTTCCCCTGCATGCGCGGGCGGCCTGCGCTGTGCGAACCAGGCGCCTCGGCAAACGCGCAGGGCACCCTGCTTTCCGGGCAGCGCCGGCTGAGGCTTGGCGATGACCTCCTCAACCACGCAACCGGCGTTTCGTGCTTTGCCGAATATGCGGTGGTGTCGCGCCGCTCCTGCGTGAAGGTGGAAGCAGACCTCAGCCATCGCGAAGCCGCCCTCTTTGGTTGCGCGGTGCTCACCGGCGCTGGCGCCGTCATCAACAGAGCACACATGCGCGCCGGCGACACGGCAGCTGTCGTGGGGCTGGGCGGCGTGGGGCTCAGCGCGCTGCTGGCCGCTGCGGCCGCAGGGGCGCGCCGGCTGGTGGCGGTCGATCTTTCTGAAGAGAAACTGCAGCTGGCACGCGAACTGGGTGCCACCCACATCGTGAATCCGCGCAACGTCAGCTCCGACGCCGAACTCCTCGAGGCGGCAGGCGGACCCGTGGATTTCGGATTCGACATGGCGGGCAGTGTCCCGGCTTTCGAAACGGCCTGGAAGCTCACAGGCCGCGGCGGCACGACCATCACCTCAGGTCTGCCCCATCCGTCTGCGCGCTTCCAGCTGCCGCTCACCCAACTGGTGGGAGAAGAACGCGAGGTGAAGGGCAGCTACCTGGGCTCAGGCGCGCCCGCGGTCGATATCGCCCGGTACATTGATCTGTACAAGGCGGGGCGGCTGCCGGTGAACCGTCTGCTGGGCAAGACGTTCACGCTCGATGAGATCAACGAGGGATTCGACCACCTGGCATCGGGAAGCAGTCTGCGCGACGCCATTCTGATGCAGCCTACTTGATGGGCTTCACATCTTTGCAGTCGGCACCCAACCATTTGGCCTCATGGGTCATGTCAAAGGCCAGTTGCTGGCCTTTGTAGGCGCCCTGCACGCTCATGTCGCTCGTGAAGCTGCGCGCCGTGGCATTCGATACAGTGCCCTGACCCGACCATGTTCCCTGCGGATTCGTGCACACGAATGCGAATTGGCCGCTATTGCCCGTTTCCTTCCAGTCGAGCTGGCTGCATTCAATGCCATGTTCCGCGAGCTGCGGCTTGATGTCGCTGCGGGCCATCTCGGGGGTCAGGCACTGGCGTATGACGGTGGGCAGGGTGATGTCGCTGCCACCCATCAGCTGCTGCATTTGCCTGCGACGGTTTTCCGGCAACCCCTTCAGTGTCTGTTCCAGGCTCAGCGCCATGGCTGCCAGCCGAGTGCCGTCGACGAGTTTCAATTCCCACAAACCCGGCTCGCGATTCGCCAAGGGCGTCTGCGCAGCCGTCGGCTCGATGAAAACCAGGAACGGCACCGCCGCCACACACGCTACAAACAAAGCACGACGCACAATAGTTCTCCGAATCGGCCATCAATCATCGCCGCAGAGGGTCCACGGCGACATCCTTCGCAGCAGTTAGCATACCCGGCTGCCCCCGTTGCTCAATATCATTCTCTGAAACCCTGCCCGCTCTGGAGCCCTGCTCGTTGGCATAAACCCAGGTGAATTCGGCACCCAGCAGAAACACCTGTGCAGCGTAATAAACCCACAGCAAGACGATCACGAGCGAACCTGCGGCTGCGTAAGACGACGCTACGGCGCTCTTGCCCACATAAAGGCCAATCACCAGTTTGCCCAGCTCGAACAGCAGTGCGGTCACGAAAGCACCGGTCCAGACATCCTTCCAGGCCACGTCTGCCTGCGGCATGAACTTGAAGATCATTGCAAACAGCACCGTCAGAATGCCGAAGGACACCAGCGTGTTCAGGATCTGCAGGATCAGCTCCCAGCCCGGCAGCAACGCGCCCGCCCAACTTCCCAACGCGGAAAGCACCGTGCTGACGACCAGCGATACGAGCAGAAGGAAGGCCAATGACAGAACCAGGCCGAACGACAACAGTCGTGCGCGCACCAGTTTCCAGATACCGGTTGTCTTCTCGCGGGCGGGAACCTTCCAGATCCGGTCCAGCGCGCTCTGCAACTCGGCAAAAACGCGAGTGGCACCGATAAGCAAGAATGTCACGCTCACGATGGTGGCCACCATGCCCTGCTGCGGCTCATTCGCCCCGCTCTGCACCACCGCTTCAACGGCCTGGGCCCCGCTCTCACCCACCATGGTCGAGACCTGCCGCATCAGCTCACCGCGAACCGCCTCTTCGCCCCAGAAGAAGCCGGCGACACCGATCACGATCAGCATGAGCGGCGCCAGAGAAAACACCGTGTAAAAGGCAATGGCGGCGCCTATGCTGGAGGCGTAGTCGTCCATCCATGCCTGCACCGACTTGCGGGCCAGCCGGAAGAAGCGCTTGATCTGCATCGACGATGCCTCCTGAGGTACGAGCCTTGAGCTGTGTACGCTCAAAGGCAAACCCTGTACCCGAGGCCACCCCGCCCGTGCACACCCACGGTGAGCGGAATCAAACGTGTCGGTTCTGCCGTGCCGACAGCCACCGGCTGGCCTGCCAGAAGCTTGCACACAACACGGCGCTGCCCACCGTACCCATTGCAAGCTCCAGCGCACTGCCATACAGCAGGGGTGCGACAAACCCCGACACCATCGCGAAGATCAGCATCTGCACCGTGCTCTGCAACGATGACGCCAGGCCCCGCATGGTGGGAAAGAAGTTGAGCGTGATCACCGTCATGCCCGGCAGCGCCATCGACATGCCCAGACCGTAGATCAGTATGGGGATGACCGCCCATGGCACAGCCGCAACGAACAGCGCGTTATAGAACACGTTGAGCGCTGCGCCGGTCGACATGACGCTCAGCCCGATCCAGATCATGCGTTCGTGGTCGATGCGGGCCGCAAAACGCGAGCTCACCCATGAACCGCCGACCATGCCGGCAATGAATGGCAGGAACAACCAGCCGAACGCCGTCTCGGGCAGACCCAGAATGTCCATGACAAACTTGGCCGCCGACGATATGTACAGACCGAAGCCCGAGAACGAAAAACCCACCGCCAGGGTTGCCAGAAGGAACGGCACACTGCGCGCGGCGGTGAAATAATTGCTCAGTATCGCCCCGATTCGCATGGGTTGGCGCGCCTGCGCAGGAAGCGTTTCCGGCAGGGCCCGCCAGCTGGCCACCACCAGCGCCACGCTGAACAGCGTGAGCATCACGAAGATGGATCGCCACCCCACAAAAGTGGCAAGGTAGCCGCCCGCGATGGGTGCCACGGCCGGCGCCACGCTGAACACCATTGCAATATTGGCGAAGAGGCGCTGCGCCTCGGGCCCCTGGTAGCGGTCTCGCACCAGCGCCTGCCCCACGATCCGGCCTGCTCCCGCCGAACACCCCTGCAGGCCACGGAAGAACAGCAGCCAGCCATAGGACGGAGCGAGCGCGGAGCCGACGGAGCCGATTCCGAACAGAATCAGCGAAGCAATGATGACTGGTCGGCGGCCAAACGTGTCCGAGAGCGTGCCCCAGAACAGGCTCATCACCGCAAAGCTCAGCAAGTACACACTGAGGGTGTGCTGCATGAGGACTTGAGGCACACCGAGGTCGGCGGCAATCATGCCGAATGCCGGCAGATAGGTATCGATCGAGAACGGCCCGAGCATCGCCAGACCGGCGAGCATGAGGGTGAGGGTGCGGAATGAGGACATCTGGAGGGATTCAGACCTGGCCGCATGAATCCGCGGCGAGTCGTCGATGTTAGCACGCGGGTCTTGGCCCGAAACGCTATTTCCCCAGCGAACACAAGAATGCCGGCCCGGCGCTTCACCTGGGCAATGCGCACATGACCTACGACCCGCAGGTGATGTCTCGCATCACCACGCGCTATTACAAAGCGGGCCATGTCGTGTTTTACGACGAAAAAGTATTGCCCAAGCTGCATGAGACCTGGGCACGTTCTACCGCCAGGCAGTGGTCAAGGCGAACCCGCCTCAGCGCTGAACTGCAACCTGACGGCCGAGAACGTTCTGCAGGTGCTCGACCAGGCAATGAACCGCCAGCGGCACCTGCGGCGAAAACGGCCGCACCGCCAACAGGTGGTTACCGAAGTAGCCCTGCACCTCCCAGTCGGGCAGCACCCGTTCCAGTTGCTGCCCGGCTCCCGGCTGCAAGCTGAAATCGGGCAACAAGCCAATACCCAGGCCGGCGATCACCACATCGCGCAGGACCTCGCTGTTGTTGGCCGTGAAACGGCCGCGCACGTCGACGTGCACAGGCTCTGCGCTGCGACCACGACGTCGGAACATGAGATTTCCCGGGCTACCCATGTAGAACACGCAGTCGTGCGCAGCCAGCTCTGAGGGATGCATCGGCGTGCCGCGCCGTTCCAGATACGCTGGGGCGGCCACCAGCACCGACTCGGTGCGCGCCAGCTCCCAGACGACGAAATCATCGGGGATGTGCCGCGCATGCCGGATCGCCAGATCGAAACCTTCGTGCGCCAGATTCACGAGCCGGTCGGTCAATTCCAGTTCCAGGCTCACTTCTGGATAACGCAGCAGAAAATCGCCCAGCGACGGGCTGATGTGCTGGCGGCCCAGGGCGACGGGCGCGGTTATGCGCAATCGCCCGCGCGGCGCGCCGGTAAGGTCGTGCGCCGCATGGAAACTTGCCGTGATCCGCTCAAAGGCGGGGCCGATCTCGTTCACCATCTGCTGACCGGCTTCGGTCAGCGTCACACGACGTGTCGAACGCCGCACCAGCGGGATGCCCACCGATTTTTCCAGGGCAGCGATGCGCATGCTTGCCGACGAGCGCGAGATGCCCAGTCGCTGCGCCGCCAGCGAGAAACTGGATGTCTCTGCGAGCACCGTGAGCAGGTGCATGTCAGAGAACGGCGTAGAAGATGCTGCACTCATACTAGCCTGATTCGCTTAAAAAATTGAACACTGTTGTGAGCATACCCCGGTAGATCGAAACATGACACCGCAATAGACTTACACAGGTCGACTCGCGCCAAATCAGGGCGCTCTTCAGGAGATTTCAATGGGAAACATGGGTGAAAACAGCAGCCTGGCCACGATTGGCCACTGGATCGGCGGCCAAGCAACTGGTCTGAATGCACAACGCAGCAGCGACGTGTACAACCCCGCAACCGGCAAGGTCACCGGCCGCGTCTCGCTGGCGAGCGCCGCCGACGTCGATTCCGCCGTGCAGGCCGCACAGGCCGCTTTTCCGGCGTGGGCAGATACTCCCCCGATCCGCCGCGCTCGCGTAATGTTCCGTTTTCTGGAGCTGCTGAACGCACACAAAGATGACCTCGCCCGCGCGATTACGCTGGAGCACGGCAAGGTGTTCACCGACGCCCAGGGTGAAGTCACGCGCGGCATCGAAATCGTGGAATTCGCTTGCGGCATTCCGCAGCTGCTGAAGTCCGGTTTCACCGATCAGGTCTCGACCGGCATCGACAACTGGACCCTGCGCCAGCCGCTGGGCGTCGTGGCCGGCGTCACGCCGTTCAACTTCCCCGCCATGGTGCCGCTGTGGATGTTCCCCGTCGCCATCGCCGCCGGCAACTGCTTCATCCTCAAGCCCAGCCCCATCGACCCGTCGGCCTCGCTGCTGCTGGCGGACCTGCTCAAGCAGGCCGGTCTGCCCGATGGCGTGTTCAATGTCGTGCAAGGCGACAAGGAAGCGGTCGACGCCATTTTGACCCACCCCGGCATCAAGGCATTGTCGTTCGTCGGTTCCACGCCCATCGCGAACTACATCTATGAAACAGGCGCTCGCCACGGCAAACGCGTGCAGGCGCTTGGCGGCGCCAAGAACCACATGGTCGTCATGCCCGACGCCGACCTCGAACAGGTCGCTGACGCCCTCATCGGCGCCGGCTATGGCTCGGCCGGCGAGCGCTGCATGGCGATCTCGGTGGCAGTGCTCGTAGGCGACGTCGGCGACAAGCTGGTGCCCGTGCTGGCCGAACGGGCACGTGCACTGAAGATCCGTAACGGGCTCGATCTGGAGGCCGAAATGGGCCCCATCGTTCACGCCGGCGCGCTCGAACGCATTACGGGCTATATCGAACAGGGCGTGAAGGAAGGCGCCGAGCTGGTGGTCGATGGCCGCGGCTTCGACCCCTCCACCACGGGTGAAGGCTGCCAAGATGGCTTCTGGCTGGGTGGCACATTGTTCGACCACGTGACACCGGAAATGCGCATCTACCAGGAAGAAATCTTCGGCCCGGTACTGTCATGCGTGCGCGTCGCTTCGTTCGCCGACGCGGTCGAGCTCATCAACAAGCATCAGTACGCCAACGGTGTCAGCCTGTTCACCCGCGACGGCGGCATTGCCCGTGAATTCGGTCGCCGCATCGAGGTCGGCATGGTCGGCGTGAACGTGCCCATTCCCGTGCCCATGGCCTGGCATGGCTTCGGCGGCTGGAAGGCCAGCCTCTTTGGCGATTGCCACGCCTACGGCGAAGAAGGCGTGCGCTTCTACACACGTCAGAAGAGCATCATGCAGCGCTGGCCCGACAGCATTGCCAAGGGCGCAGAATTCGTCATGCCCACGGCCAAGTAACACCACGCGGCGCTGCGCGCGCCGCTCCGACCCAAGGCACACCTTGTTTCAAGCAAGGTGTGCCTTTTTGCTTCCGGGATCTTGACTCAGGCCATCATCAGCCCCATGTTGTATACCTCGCGCCCCGCACCGGAGGGCGCCCAGGCAACAGGAGCTCCGCAATGTCCATTCAAAACCTGCTTCATCAGATTCTGCAGTCCGGAAAAGGACTCGCCCAGGACACCGGAAGCGCATTGAACAAATCCGGTATCGCCCAGGGCTCCCTGGGAGGCTTTGGTGGTGGCGCACTGGCCGGCGGTGCACTCGGCCTGCTGTTGGGCAACAAGAAGTTCCGCAAGATGGGCGGCAAACTGGCGGGCTATGGTGGGGCGGCCGCGCTGGGCGCCCTGGCGCTCAAGACCTATCAGGACTGGCAGGCACGCCAGAGCACGGCCACACCCGGCGCGGTCACGGCCCCTGCTTCGGCACAGGCGGCGCCGCTGCGCCTGACCGATGTCGAAACCCCGCAGATGGAGCAGCACAGCCGCGCAATGCTTGCGGCCATGATCGCCGCCGCCAAGTCGGACGGCCATGTGGGCACCGAGGAGCGCCAGATGATCGAGGCTGAGATCGAACGCCTTGCACCGGCGGAGGCAGACATGCGCTGGTTGCACGACGAACTGGAAAAGCCCGCTGACCCGGTCGCCGTTGCGGCGCTCGCGCAATCACCCGAAATGGCCGCGGAAATCTATCTCGTGAGTCTGCTAGTGACAGAGCGCGACAGCTTCATGGAACGCGCCTATCTCGACGAGCTGGCGCGCGCCCTGAAGCTGGAGCCTACACTCAAAACGGACCTTGAAAACAAGGCATTGCTCGCGCAGCAGTAACGCAGAGGTCGCCGAATTGTCGTTTGACAGGTTGCCGCCGCAGCACGATAATTTGCGCCTATCGCAAATGCGAATAGATTTCATTATTGATTCGTTTTCAGCCGCAGGTTGCGACCTTGTTCTGGTACCCTCCCATGCTTCCCACCTTATCCTTGAGCACATTCCGGCGCACGCTCGGCGCCGCTGCTGGCGCGCTGCTGCTTGTCGCCGGCGCTGTCGCTGGCCCGCAGCTCGCACACGCGCAATCTGGGCAACCTCGCAGCCTCGAGACGGCGTTCGGTCCAGTAAAGGTCAATGCTGCGCCACAACGGGTCATTACCCTGGATGAAGGGGCGCTCGATACTGCCATTGCCTTGGGCATCACACCCGTCGGCAGTGTAGCGGCCCGCGGCGGTACGGAGCTGCCTGCCTATCTGCAGGATCATGCTGCCGGTGTGGCGATCGTGGGTACGACACGAGAACCCAATCTGGAAGCAATCCTGAGCCAGCGTCCCGATCTGATCCTGGCGCCACCCGGGCTCGAGCAGCGCGTTTATGCCGTGCTGTCCAAAATCGCGCCCACCGTCGTGACCACCGAGACGCCGACGGCACCATGGGAACAACGCAATGCGCTATATGCCGCCGCATTGGGCAAAGAAGACGAAATGGCCAGGAAGCTCGACGAGCTGCGAACACGGATCTCCGGGCTGCGTGACCGCCTCCCCCGCGACGAAACGTTCTCGGTGGTGCGCTGGAATCCTCAGGGTCCGCTGGCCATGTCCAACCGGCTCATTACCGGCCAGATTCTCACGGCGCTGGGCCTCAAAGGCACCGACATAGCGGCAAACCTCGGCGAGCGGCCCCACAGCGACATTCTGAGCCTCGAAAACCTCGGCGCCATCGACGCCGATCGGCTCTTCATCGCCACGCTAAACGAGCAGGGTGAAGCCACGCTCGCCGCGGCGCGCCAGCAGCCCGCGTTCAACCGCCTGAGCGCCGTGCGTAACGATCACAGCTATATGGTCGATGGTCAGGTCTGGACAAGCGCCACGGGCATCATGGCCGCGCATCGCATTCTCGACGACGTAGAACGGATTCTCGTGCAGTAATGTCGGCCCTGCGCACCCCTTTGGCCAGGCATGCGCTGACATGCCTGCTGTTCATCGTCTTGCTCGGATTCGCCAGCATGCTGCTTGGCGCAGGTTCGCTCACACCTTCCGACTCCCTTGCAGCCCTGCTGGGCTACGGCGGCAACGAGGAGCATCGCTTCATCGTGCATGAGCTGCGTGGTCCCCGTACCCTGCTGGCTGTGCTCGTCGGTGCTGCCCTCGGGGCGGCCGGGACCGTGATGCAGACGACGACGCGCAATCCACTGGCCGAACCGGGTCTGTTGGGAGTCAGTGCGGGGGCCTCATTTGCCGTAGTGATCGCGATCTATTTCGGCAGTGACGCCACCGGAATGCATTTCGGGGTCGCCGTGGCCGGCGCCATGGTTGGTTGTCTTCTCGTTTTGCTGACCACGCAGCTCAGGGGCGCAGGCGCAGATCCCGTGCGGCTGGTGCTGGCAGGCGCTGCCTTCACCAGCATCCTGGTGGCACTCACCACTCTCATTCTTCTGCAGGATCAGCGTACGGGTGACGAGATCCGCTTCTGGGTCATCGGTGCGCTGGGCGGCAGGCCGGCCGGCAACCTGTATTGGGCCTTGCCCGGCCTGATCGCAGGTCTTGCACTTTGCGGCATCATGGCCCCGGCACTGGCAAGCCTCTCCCTTGGCGAGAATGTGGCGCGTGGACTGGGCCATCGACCAGCGTTCACACGCATCACCGCCATGATCGGCGTGGCCCTGCTGGTCGGCACCGCCACTGCCGCCGCCGGGCCGATCGCTTTCGCGGGCCTGATCGTGCCCTACTTCGCGCGTCGCCTCGTGGGCCCCGACATTCGGCGTGCACTGCCGCTGTCCATGCTCATCGGGCCGGCCGTGCTGTTGTTGGCGGACATCCTCTCGCGTGTGGCGGTACGCCCCTATGAGCTGCCCATCGGTGTCGTCACCGCGTGCCTGGGAGCGCCGGTGCTGATCGCTGTCGTACGCAGTCATCGTCTCCCCCGCCTATGAGCACCATCGCCTCCACCCCACGCGCCCCCGGCGGTCACTGGCTGTTCTCCTGGCCCGGCGGTGCGCTGCTCATCCATCGGCGTGGCGCCGCAGCCGGAGCACTGCTGTGCGCAGTCGGCGTCGTCATCGCGTACGTGAGCCTTGCCGCCGGCTCCGCATGGCTTTCCCCCGCTCAGGTATTAAGTGCGCTGGCCGGAACAGGGGACCCGCTCAACGCATTTTTGCTTCAGGAACTGCGCGGCCCTCGATTGGCAGCGGGCTTCCTGAGCGGCATGGCCCTTGGCGTGGGGGGCTGCCTGCTCCAAACCCTCGCCCGCAACCGGCTCGCGACGCCCGGAATCATTGGTATCGACGATGGCGCCGCGGCTTTCGCCGTGGCGTCGATTGTGGCGGTACCAACCTCGCTCGCGCCGCCCATGCTGGCGCTGGCAGGCGCCAGCACCGCTGCCGCGCACGCGGTCGGGCTGGGCGG
>JAEZGR010000064.1 GCA_023437255.1 Pseudomonadota bacterium
CTCGTTCGAGATCGTGAAAATGCTCCAGCACGGCCGCCGCACTTTCGACATGACCTTCCGTTGCGTTCATGCGGGCATTCCAGGCGTCGGCGTATTGCGCGGCAATCTGCCAGAACAGCAGGCCGAGCGTAGGAATGGCGAGGACCACGGCCATGACGACCGCTTTGGCCAGGAAGCCCGCGCGCGAGAATAGCCGGATTCCCGGGCCGAAGAAACCGCGGCCGATGTCTTTTTGATTTAGCCGCAGGTCCGTCGCGGTCGATATGTTTTTTGTTCCCCGGGACTGAGCTGGGCTCAACGGGGCAGGCTGCAAACGAGTGGTGTTCTCCATTCCGCTTCCACAAACGATCGAGGTTGGCCTCAGTCTGAGGGCTACCTGATCGATTGTATCGGAATGTCACCTATGTGACTGTTAATTTCATGCGGGCCGGCGTCCGGTGCCGGCCGTCGCAATAATCAAACGCTCAAATCCTCAGAATGATGCACTCAACCCAAGCACCACAACGGATTTACCGAGGTACTTGCCATGAACGTTGGTGTAGAGGTCACGATCGGCATTGGTGTCGTAATAGGTCAGCGAGACACCAAACTGCCCGAAGTTGCGGCTCAGGCCGATGCTCCAGTCGGTGTACGAGCTGTCGCTGGAATTACGCACCTTCTGGTAGCCCACGTGCGAATTCAGGTCGAGTTCCCAGATACCCGTCGGCACGGTGACACCCAGGTCATAGTACTGGCTGTTCTTGCTGTCGGGCGCGCCAAACAGGTCGGTCAGCGCATGCGAATACTTGAGCGTGACCGGGCCGTAGGTCACACCCAGGTAGGCCTCGGTGGTGTCCGGGTCATTGAAGCCGTCGGGGTAGCTGCCCGGGTAGTAGTAGTGCAGCAGGCCGACATCCAGCGAAAACCCTTCGGCTATGGTGTGAACATACCCGGCATAGAAATCCATCTCCACGTTCGAAGAAACGTCCGGGTCGGCATCCGACAGCCAGGAGATGCTGGAATTCCAGTTACCGATGTAAATGCCGCTGCTGTGGCTGATATCGAAGCCCCCTTGCACGGCAGGCTTGCCGTTGGTCTGCATGAGCCCCCGGAAGCGGTAATCGCTCACAACGCCCAGATTGGCGCTGAAGGACCAGTCCGACCCCGCTCCAAGCGCGGTGGATTCCTGGGCCTGGGCGAGCCCGCCAGCGGTCAGGCACGATGTGGCGAGAACTAGGGGGATCAGACGTTTCATGTTGGCACTCCCTGCGTTGAATGGATAAGCAGGTCTTCGCAATGTCCGTGCCAATTTTTTTACATTCCGTCGCCTCACGAAACGGGCTTACCGCCCAGGCATCGCCCGTTTCTGAGGCACCCACGCCCGTACTTGATGCGCGATGCACCAAGTGGAGACATGTAGCATGAGTCGCCTCAGGCGCCGCGACCCGTCTGCGTGGCCAGGGCGTCGCGCGCGGCCGGTGTGAGCAGGTTGTCCCAGGCGTCGCCTGCATCCATCTGTGCCGGTGGCAGGTACAACGTAAAGGTGGTGCCCTTCTTGAGCGAACTGCTTACTTTCACGTCGCCGCCCGACTGCTTGACGTAGCCATACACCTGGCTGAGCCCCAGGCCCGTTCCCTGATTCACCGCTTTGGTGGTGAAGAAGGGCTCAAAAATATGCGGGAGCAACTGCGGATCGATGCCGCTGCCCGAATCCTGCACTTCGATAGCGACCCAGTCCTTGGTTTCACCGCCTTCCTCGACCGCGAGGCTCACATTGGAGGCCGAAATGGTGACCACACCGCCTTCTTCCATAGCGTCGGCCGCATTGATGACGAGATTGAGGATGGCCGTTTCAAACTGGCTGGGATCGGATTCGACGAAGGCGACATCGGGCGCCAGCTGCAATTCGAGCTTGTTGCGCGAACCCAACGAGGTATCGATGACGTGCCGCAGACCGTCGATGCGGGTGGCCGGGCTGAACACCTCGAGGCGCAGCGGCTGCTGTCGCGCAAAGGCCAGCAGCTGGCCGGTCAGGCCGGCCGCACGCTCACTGGTGTCGGTGATCATGCGGATGTAATGCTCGGCATCGTGCTTCAGCTGCATGCCGCTGCCCAGCATTTCGGCCGCAGTACGGATGATGGCCAGCATATTGTTGAAATCGTGTGCCACGGTGCCCGTGATACGGCCCAGGGCCTCCAGCTTCTGGGCCTGATGCTGAGTCTCACGCTGACGGGCGGCGCGTTCTTCGCCCATCTTGCGCTCGGTCATGTCGCGTGTGATCTTGGCGTAGCCAATGAGATTGTGGTTTTCGTCGTAGATGGGATCGACGACGATGCTCGCCCAGAACCGGGAACCATCCTTGCGAACCCGCCAGGCCTCATTCTGGAAGCTGTTGTTCCGCAGAGCGGTCTCGAGGGTGCGCTGGGGCTCACCTTGGTCGCGATCTTCTTCGGTGTAGAAAATGGAGTAATGCTGGCCGATGATCTCGTCGGCGGAATACCCCTTGATGAGGGCGGCACCCGCATTCCAGTTCGTGATGTGCCCGTCGGGATCGAGCATGTAGATCGCGTAGTCGCGTACGCCCTGCACCAGCATGCGGAACTGCTGCTCGCTGTTGTATAGCGCGCTCTCCGCCGCACGCTTGGCGGTGGAGTCGTGAATCAGGGCAACATACCCTTGCAGTTCACGTGATTCGTCGTGTACAGGGGTGAGCGTAAGACGCGACCACACCGATTCGCCGGCCTTCCGTTGCAGCCAGCCGCTGGCCTCGAAGATACCGGTCGCCAACGCGGTTTTGAGTGCGACGGCAGAAATACGCTTGTTGCGCGCAGCCTTGGTGAACGAGCATGAGCAGGGGCGACCCTGATCATCTTCAGCAACGTAGGCAATGAAGCCCAACGCTTCCGCATTGGAAAGCAGGAGACGGCCGGAGGGCTGGAAAAACGCGATTACACAACCCTGCACGGCATTGACAGCCCGCTCGAGAAATATGCATCGAGCAGACCGGGCGCCCGCTGCCGCTGGATTTTCGATTTCGTGAGCCATGATCACAAGACCTTAACAAC
>JAEZGR010000124.1 GCA_023437255.1 Pseudomonadota bacterium
GGTGCATTCCACGTTTCCACGGCGGGCGTCACGTACTTCAATACGACTCCTCTGGGTCGTGCGGTGACCGGCACAATGCTGGTGGCGGCCATGAAGGAAGACGACGTTCATATCTGGGGCGACGGCAGCACCTACAAGGGCAACGACATCGAACGGTTTTACCGCTATGGCCTGCTCACCAATCCTGAACTGCGCATCTACAAGCCCTGGCTTGATCAGACGTTCATCGACGAGCTGGGTGGCCGTGCCGAAATGTCGCAGTACCTGATCGAGCATGGTTTCGACTACAAGATGTCGGTCGAGAAGGCCTATTCCACCGACTCCAACATGCTGGGTGCCACGCACGAAGCCAAGGATCTCGAATACCTGAATTCGGGCATCCGCATTGTGAATCCCATCATGGGCGTGGCGTTCTGGCGCGACGACGTCAAGGTCGACGCCGAAGAGGTGTCGGTGCGCTTCGAAGAAGGCCAGCCGGTTGCACTGAACGGTGTGGAGTTCTCCGACCCCGTCGAGCTCATGCTCGAAGCCAATCGTATCGGTGGCCGCCACGGGCTGGGCATGAGCGACCAGATCGAAAACCGCATCATCGAAGCCAAGAGCCGTGGCATTTACGAAGCCCCGGGCATGGCGCTGCTGCACATTGCGTATGAGCGCCTGGTCACGGGCATTCATAACGAAGACACCATTGAACAGTACCGTATCAACGGTCTGCGCCTGGGCCGTCTGCTGTACCAGGGCCGCTGGTTTGACCCGCAGGCCATCATGCTGCGCGAAACCGCCCAGCGCTGGGTGGCACGCGCCGTTACCGGCGAGGTGGTGCTGGAACTGCGTCGCGGCAACGATTATTCGCTGCTCGATACGCGCTCGCCCAACCTCACGTACAAGCCCGAGCGTCTGACCATGGAAAAGGGCGAGTCCACGTTCTCGCCGCGCGACCGCATCGGCCAGCTCACCATGCGCAATCTCGATATCACCGACACGCGCGAGAAGCTGTTCACGTACTCCAAGGCCGGTCTGCTCACTCCGGGCGAAGGCACACAGCTGCCGCAGCTCAAGGGCAAGTAAGAACCAGCTGGTGCAGAAAGGCAAAAGGCCGGGCCCCGTCAGGGCCTCGGCCTTTTTTCATAGTGGCTGCGTGGCAACGCGCCGGCCAATGCGGAGGGCCCGACTTCATTCGTTGGGCAACTGACCCAGCAGCAGGAACTCCATGAGCGCCTTCTGCACGTGCAGGCGGTTCTCGGCTTCGTCCCATACAACGCTTTGCGGGCCGTCGATCACTTCGCTGGTGACTTCTTCGCCGCGGTGAGCGGGCAGGCAGTGCATGAAGATCGCTTCGGGGTCGGCTCTGGCCATCATTTCGGCGTCGACGCACCAGTCGGCGAACGCTTTGCGGCGTTCTTCGTTTTCGGCTTCGTAGCCCATGCTGGTCCAGACGTCGGTGGTGACCAGATGCGCCCCCTTTGTTGCCTCCATGGGGTCGTCGAATTCGCGCAGCACGCTGGAATCGACCTGGCCGATACGCTTGGGATCGAGCTGATAGCCCTTGGGCCCCGAAACGTGCAGTGTGAAGCCCAGCAGTTCGGCGGCCTGCAGCCAGGTGTAGGCCATGTTGTTGGCGTCGCCGATCCAGGCAACGGTCTTGCCGCGAATGTCGCCACGCAGCTCAATGTACGTGAAGATATCGGCCAGAATCTGGCAGGGGTGGAATTCGTTGGTGAGCCCGTTGATGACCGGCACGCGGGAATGTGCCGCAAAGCGCTCGATGCGGGTTTGCTCGAACGTGCGGATCATGACCAGGTCGACCATGCGTGAAATGACGCGTGCCGTATCTTCGATGGGTTCGGAGCGGCCCAGCTGGGAGTCGCCGGTGGTCAGGTGAATGACTGAGCCCCCCAGCTGATACATGCCGGCCTCGAACGACACACGTGTGCGCGTGCTGGCCTTCTCGAAGACCATGGCCAGGGTGCGGTCGTGCAGGGTGTGGTGAGGCGTGTAGCGCTTGAACTTGTCTTTGATGAGTCGGGCGCGGTCGAGCACGTACTGAATTTCGGCGCGCGAGAAATCGCGAAACTGCAGGAAGTGCCGCAGTGGCCCGGTTTGTGTCGCGTTAAGGTTCGTGGCGTCAGACATATACAGCCCTGTATAAAACGGTAATCTTACCTGTTCGCAGGCCGACCGGCAAAAGCGGGAACGCCGTATGCTTCGCCAACGGGCCGGGCCCAAAAATGACGAATGGGCTACAATCGGGGGTGGTGGAGGCAATGGTCATCAACCAGTAGCGGAAACGACGACGAGGCCCGATCGGGGCCAGGATTCTTCATGACACAACAGGTGGAACAGTTCATTATTCATGGTCTTACGAACACTGGGCAGCGCTTTCGCCCCAGTGATTGGGCTGAACGCCTGGCAGGGGTCATGTCTCAGTTTCGCCCTGCCGGGTCGGGCAGCAGTCCGTTCAGCTATTCGCCCTATGTGGTGCCCGTCAACGTCGACGGCGTGCGCTGCGTGGTGGTCGACAAACGCCTGCGCGAGCTCGAACCGCTCGCCTGGAAGTTTGTCTGCGGTTTTGCCGCCGACAACAACCTCAAGACCAGTGAGCGAGTTGTCTCTGCAGTCGCACCGCCAAAAGTCCCGGCCTAGCCGGGCATTTTTCTATTTGGGCCCGCATTTTCGGGCATATCCATTCCTGGTAACGATGCTTGTCGGTCGCTCAGGACCTTGGGCAATGCGTTTTCGTGTCGCAGCAACCAGTGTTTGCGAGGCAATCCGCCCCCGTAACCCGTCAGCGTCGCATTGCTGCCAATCACGCGGTGGCAGGGTACAACAATACTGATCGGATTCGCGCCGTTGGCAAGGCCGACCGCACGCACGGCGGTGGGTTGCCCGATGCGGGTTGCCAGCGCCAGGTAACTCAGTGTCTGCCCGGCAGGAATGGTGCGTAACGCCGCCCATACTCGTTGCTGGAAGGGGGTGCCGCCGGTCGCCGTTTCGATGGTGTCGATGGCTGCGAGCTCACCGTCAAAATACGCCTGCATGGCACGCATTGCAGCCGATACCTGCCGTGTTTCCCGCAGCCGTACATCAATGCCGGGGTACTGGCGCCGCATCAGGCGGTGCATGCTCTCTTCGTGGTCAGTCCAGTCAAGAATTCGCAACCGGCCCTGCTCGTCGGTCGCCAGCAGCATCTGTCCGATCGGGGTGTCTGAACGCTCCAGCAGAAAGTCGAGAGTCTTCATGTCGGCACACATTGCGGGCAGTATACTGAACCGAACCCAACTGCCCGGAGGTGACTTGCATGGCCAAGGAAATTCTATGTGGATTTGGAGTGGATGTAGACGCCGTGGCCGGTTGGCTCGGCTCGTATGGCGGCGAGGATTCGCCCGATGACATCTCCAGAGGGCTGTTTGCCGGCGAGGTCGGCACGCCTCGTCTGCTCAAGCTCTTCGACCGCTTCGGCATCAAGACCAGCTGGTTCGTGCCAGGGCATTCCATCGAGACGTTTCCCGCCCAGATTCGCGAGGTCGCGGCTGCCGGCCACGAAATCGGCATGCACGGCTACTCGCACGAAAACCCCATTGCCATGACGGCTCAGCAGGAAGAAGACGTCATGGACCGCAGCATCGAACTCATTGCCGAAATCAGCGGGAAATCGCCCACGGGCTACGTGGCGCCGTGGTGGGAATTCAGCACGATCACCAATGAGCTGCTGCTGAAGAAGGGCATCAAGTACGACCACAGCCTGATGCACCACGATTTTCAGCCATATCGCGTTCGGGTTGGCGATTCCTGGACCAAGATCGACTATTCCAAAGAGGCCTCGCATTGGATGAAGCCGCTGGTTCGTGGCCACGAAACCCGGCTGATCGAGATCCCCGCCAACTGGTATCTTGATGACCTGCCTCCCATGATGTTCATCAAGAAGTCGCCCAATAGCCATGGCTTCGTCAATCCCCGCCATATCGAGGAGATGTGGCGCGATCAGTTCGACTGGGTCTACCGCGAATACGACTACGCGGTTTTTCCCATCACGATCCACCCGGACGTCTCGGGTCGCCCGCAGGTGCTGCTCATGCTTGAGCGCCTGTTCGACTACATGAAGAGCCACGAGGGCGTTCGCTTCGTCACACTCGATGAAATGGCCGACGACTACGATCGCCGTTCCCCCTGGATGGGCGAAGGCGGGAAGTAGGGCGTGTGCGGTCTTTGCGGCATTCTGGGTGGCAAGGAGCACTGGTCCGACACGCTGGCGGCCGGCGCTGCCGCAGAGGCCACCCAGCGGAGCCGTGCCGAACGCGCCCGACGCATCCGGTATCTGAACGCCGTGCTGGCGGCCTTCGCGTGCACGGTGTCAGACTGGCAGGGCAGTCATTACGTTCTCAGCACCTTCACGGGCAAGACCGAACTGGTCGACAACCTCACCCAGTTATGGGCAGCCGTCGAGCGGCTCACGGGGCACGCGCCTGACCCGCTCTCGCCCCATGTGCTGGAGCGGCTGGCGGCGCGATCGTGAATCCGGCCACTGACACCCGCATCGTGGTGAACATGCTCACCGGATTTTTGGGCAGCGGCAAAACCACGCTGCTGCGCCGCCTGCTGGGCAGCGAAGCGTTCTCGAACTGTGCCGTTCTGGTCAATGAGCTGGGCGAAGTGGCGCTTGATCACGAGCTACTCGAGACACTCGACCACGAGACGGTGGTGCTGCGCAGCGGTTGCATCTGTTGCGGGGTGCGTAGCGACATGGCCGAGGCGCTGGCCTTGCTGGAGGCGCGGCGTGCGCGCGGCGAGGTCCCCCCTTTTGACAGAGTCGTGGTGGAGACGACCGGCCTTGCCGACCCGGTCCCGATCATCAACACAATCTTGAGCGACGACCGCCTGCGTCACCATTTCCGGCTTGGCACGGTGGTCACCACGCTCGATGCGGTTCATGGTGTGGGTCAGCTCATCGAGCGGGCCGAGGCCCGGAAACAGGTCGCGGTGGCGGATCGGATCGTGCTCACCAAGGCCGATCTGGTCGCGTCCGAGATGCTGGCACGATTGGCCGACACCGCCGCCGCCATCAATCCCTATTGCACGATGCTGCCGTCGTATGACGACGCCGGCGAAGCTGAAGTGGCGATGAGTGTCGATCTGGGCGGTGGCCCCAGGGCGCTGGAAAGCGAAAGGTGGATGGGCGCCGCTACCCGGCCCACCGGTAATCTCTTCTCGGGCAGCGGCTTGTTTGCGGAGAAGGGCCGCGAACTTGCGCCGCTGCATGGCGGCATACGCAGCGCGACACTGGTGGTCGATGAGCCGCTTGATTGGGTTGCGTTCGGCGTGTGGCTCAGTATGTTGCTGCACCGGCATGGCGCCGCCATTCTACGGGTGAAGGGAATCCTGAATCTGCGCGGCGTGTCGGTTCCCACCGTGGTGCATGGCGTGCAGCATCTCCTGCATCCGCCCACGCATCTGCCCGCCTGGCCGAGTGCAGACCACCGCTCGCGCCTGGTGCTGATCGGGGAGCTGCCCGATACAGAAAGCCTGAGACTCTCTCTGGAGCTTATGTGCGCCGTGGCTGATCGCTGAGGCGGCCTGCGTGCCGATAGGGGCGCCGTGTGCGCGTTGGCAGTCAGTGATGCTTTTCGATCACCAGTTCCACGCGGCGATTGCGTGCACGTCCGTCGGGGGTGTTGTTGTCGGCGATGGGGCGGGTGTCGGCATAGCCGACCGCTTTCAGGCGTGAGCGATCGATTCCGTTGGCCTGCAGATAGCGCACGACGCTGCCTGCACGCGCGCTCGAGAGTTCCCAGTTGGAGGGGTAGCGCACATTGCGGCGTACCGGCACGGAATCGGTGTGACCTTCGACGGTGATGTCATAGCCCTTGCTGACCAGAACACTCACGATCTTGCGCAGTACTGCGAGCCCGGAGCGACTGAGGTCGGCCTGGCTGGAGTCGAACAGGATCTCGCTGTTCACCCGGAAGTTGACCGTGCGTTCGCTGATCACGATTTCCACGTCGGCGCCCAGCTCGCCCAGAGGCAGGTCGGCGGCCAGCAGTTCGCCTTCCGATGGCGCATCATCTTCTGCTGCCTGCCCTGTGGATGGAGCAGCAGCGGGGGATTCGATGCCTGATGCAGGCAGGGTGCCGGGCTTGGGCGGGCCGATGAACGATGCGGCAAGGTCTGCGGCACTCCAACCCGGATACAGCGGTTCGGTGCGGGGGCCGGGCAGAGCAGGCACTTCTGCGTTACCCCGGCCGGCCATGATCGTGGCATCGCGAGGCAGCGGGCCAATATCAGCCGGATGTGCGGGGCCGTCTGCGGGTACCGCCCCGGGTTGCGCGCCGGAGGATGCCTGTGAAACGGCCGAGCCCAGGCCGGTGCCGTGCCCCGGCAGCAGGCCGCTCCCTCCGGGCAGCAACCCCGGGTCGCCGGGAGTGGAAGAGGGCGATGCGCTTTCAGGCGTTTGCACAGGCTGTGAAGTCTCTTCAAGCGTCTGCGATTCAGGCTCGGCGTGCGATGCAACCTCAGGTGCGGAAGCTGCACGCTTCTCGGCGGCAGGCGCAGACTTGGCAGGCGTTGCCGTTCCTGTAGCCTCCGGCTTGGCGGCGCTGCTCGCAGCGGTCAACGCCTTGGGCCCGGTTTCAAGAAATGCGGAGGCGCGTTCCCCGATCGAGCCGGAGAACGCCAGCATGACGATCATGACGACCAGCAGCAGCGTCATCATGTCGAGGTAGGTGATGAACCAGCCTTCTTCCTGTTGGGGAGCGTCGGGCTGTTCGAGGCGCCAGCGCCCCATTGTGTCGGGGCTCTTGCTGAAGCGGCGCAGTTG
>JAEZGR010000166.1 GCA_023437255.1 Pseudomonadota bacterium
CCGGTCCAGTTGTGGAAGTATTCGTGGCCGATCACCGCCTCGATGGCGCGATAGGCGGTGTCGGTGGCGGTGGCGGGGTCGGCCAGCACGTAGGCCGAGTTGAACACGTTCAGCCCCTTGTTTTCCATGGCGCCCATGTTGAAGTCACGGGCGGCCACGATCATGAAGCGGTCGAGGTCGAGTTCCAGTCCGTAACGGCTTTCGTCCCAGCGCAGCGAACGCAGCAGGCAGTCCATGGCCCATTCGGTGCGGTTCTCGGAACCGTGGTCGCTATAGACCTGCAGCAGCACGTCGCGGCCGCTGCGGGTGGTGGTGCGCTGTTCGCGGCAGGCGAAGTCGCCCGCCACCACGGCGAACAGATAGCTGGGTTTGGGGTGCGGGTCTTCCCACACGGCTTCGTGACGGCCCTCGCCCAGGTCACGCTGCGACAGCAGGTTACCGTTGGAAAGCAGCAGGGGGTACAGTGCTTTGTCGGCCTGCAGGGTCACGCGGTAGCGCGACATGACGTCGGGCCGGTCGGGGAACCAGGTGATGCGCCGGAAGCCTTCGGCCTCGCACTGCGTGAACAGGTGCTTGCCCGACACATACAGGCCCATCAGCGAGGAATTGGCCTCGGGCCGGCAGGTGCTCACGACTTCGACGACGAACGTGTCGGTATCGGGGAACAGGGTGAGCGTTTCGTCTTGCAGTTGGTAGGCGTCGGGCGCCAGTACGGTGCCATTGATGGCCACCGATTCCAGGCTCAGATCTTGCCCGTTGAGTACCAGGGGAACCAGGGCGGGTGCCGCGCGTTCAAAACTCATGCGTGCGGTGACGCGCGTGAGCTCCGCTCCGAGTTCGAGCGTCAGCTCGACCGAGGGCAGGGAATAAGGGTAGGGCTGGTAGTCGTGACGGGAAATCGTTGGAGAGGTATCAGTTCGCATATTTATCGACCATAAGCCAGAGGCGGATCAAGCAAGCGCTGCCGGGCACGGCATTGATCGGTTACCTGAAATCGTCCGGCGCTTCCGACTGGCTATTGTAGTATTTCGGCAGGTGTAAAGACGGGTGGTGAATCACTATGAAACGTGCAGCGCAGAAACCGGATCTTTCGTGGCGTATATGGGCAATTGCCGGGCTTCTGGCCCTGGCGGGTTGCGCCAATACGCTTTCAGCCAGGGTCACGACCTATCAGCAGTGGCCGGTCGGCGTGCAGGGCGAGTATTACCGTATCGTGCCGACCCCTGCACAAACGGGCAGCCTGGAGTTCGGGGCCTTTGCAGACATGCTGCGCGCCGCCATCGGCCAGACGGGTCTGCGCGAGGCGGCAGGGGGTGCCCAGGCGCGTTTTGACGTGCACATGCAATATGGCACCGAGCTCAAACAGACCTGGGTGCAACGCTATGACGATTATTACCTGAACGACGGCTGGATGGGCCCGGCCTTTGGCGGGTATTACGGCGGATGGGGCGGCGGGGGCGGCGGCATTTTTTACCGGCCGGCCGTGGTGACTGTGCCGGTGGATGTGTATCACAACACCCTGACAGTTACGATACTGGATCAGGCTCAGCAGGGGCGTGAGGTATATCGGGCCACTGCGGTGCACCGCAGTGACGCCGATAATCTGCCGAATGTCATGCCATATTTGATGCAGGCAATATTCGACGATTTTCCCGGGAATAACGGGCAGGTTCGTGAGGTACGCTACGAACTGCCGCGTTGATCACGAGTTGATCAGGAATTCGTCGCGGCTCTTGCCGGCGGCTTCGGCCTCGGAAACCCAGCGCGGCGGCTTGCCGCGGCCCGACCAGGTGGCGCCGGTTTCGGGGTTGCGGTATTTAGGCGGCACCGGCGAACGCACGGTGGTGGCGGCATTCTTGGTGGCGCTGCGGCCGGGGCCACGCTTCTTGCTGCCGAATGCCTCGGCGATTTCTTCGGGCGTGATATCGTATTCGCGCATGGTGCGCAGAATGTCGTTGATGACCGGGGCACGTTGCTTCTTTTCGAGTGCCGCCGCCTGTTTTTGCAGGCGTTCGATTTCTTTTTCGAGTTTGCGACGCTGGACGGCGTAATTGGTTCGTGTCATGGGATTCCCGATTATTGGAAAATTATTGTTACGTATGACCGCCCAATTAAATATGGGTGGAATGCCTTTATATTCTAACTTTATGTGAATCTCTGCGTGAACAGCCGCGCATTTTATTTTCATTGCAGCCGTAAACTTTTTTGGTGACAGATATGGTGGCCGATAACGTGTTCAAGGTTTCAGCGATTCAGATGGTGTCGGGCACCAGCGTGCAGGCCAATCTCGATAAAGCGGCTGAACTGATCGCCCAGGCAGCCGCGCAGGGCGCGCGGCTGGTCGTACTTCCCGAATACTTCTGCTTTCTGGGTCGCCGCGATCCGGAAAAACTCGCCTTCATGGAAACGCCGGGCCAGGGCCCCATTCAGTCGTTTCTGTCTGAAGCGGCGCGCAAGCACGGTATTTGGTTACTGGGTGGCACGCTGCCCTTGCAAAGTGAGGACCCCGACCGCATCTACAATGCCATGCTGGTGTACGACCCGCAGGGAACCCAGATTGCCCGTTACGACAAGATCCACCTGTTCGGCTTTCGCAAGGGCGAAGAAGCCTATGACGAATCGATCTCGATCCGCCCGGGGGCCAACGGCCCGCAGGTGGTCGAGACCCCGGCAGGCCGTGTGGGGCTTTCGGTCTGCTACGATCTGCGCTTCCCCGAAC
>JAEZGR010000180.1 GCA_023437255.1 Pseudomonadota bacterium
CCTTCCAGCGCCGAGTACGAACGGGTGTCGTGGCTGGCGGCAACCAAAAGATCACGTTCCAGGGAATCACTGAACCGGCTGTACGAAGTAACTGAATTGACTGACATGTTGAACCCCTTTTTCACTACCATTGGACGATGATTGAATTATAGGGTTTACCCTATATCTTGTCTAGGGTAAACCCTAATCAAGATCCAATGTGTGGCGGATCCGCATCCACAATCCGAAATACGAGTGCGCAATACGAAAAGAAAACGGTTGCGGATGGCGGCGTTTGCCACCTGCGGGCACGCTGCGCCCGCAGGTGGCAAAATATGGGGTTTGCCTCATGTAGGACACAGAAATGCCCAAGCGCCCAGCCCCCTTAGACGGTATACGCGTGCTGGATCTCACCCGCGTACTTGCCGGACCATGGTGCACCCAGAATCTTGCAGACCTGGGTGCGGAAGTCATCAAGATCGAACGGCCGGGCAGCGGTGACGACACGCGCGGCTGGGGTCCTCCTTATATGAAAGACGCCCAAGGGCGTGAGACGACCGAGGCGGCCTACTACACCAGCGCGAACCGCAACAAGAAATCCGTGGCGCTCGACATTGCCAGCCCGAAGGGTGCGCAAATCGTGCGCAACCTGGCCCAGCAGTGCGATGTGTTTGTCGAGAACTTCAAGGTGGGCGGCTTGCGCAAGTACGGGCTTGATTACGAGAGCATCAAGGCCCTGAACCCCTCTATCGTGTATTGCTCGATCACCGGCTTCGGCCAGACAGGCCCGTACGCGAGCCGGCCGGGTTACGACTTCATGATCCAGGCGATGGGCGGGCTAATGAGCATCACCGGCGAGCGAGACGACCTTCCGGGCGGTGGCCCGCAGAAGGCAGGCGTTGCGGTGGCCGACCTGATGACCGGCATGTACTCCACGGTGGCGATCCTGGCCGCGCTGTACGAGCGCCGTAACAGCGGCCTGGGCCAGCATATCGACATGGCTCTTCTTGACTGCCAAGTGGCCATGCTGGCCAACCAGAACATGAACTATATGGCGTCGGGTGTATCACCCCGCCGGGCCGGTAATGCACATCAGAACCTGGTGCCTTATCAGGTTTTCAAGGCCGCAGACGGCCACCTGATCGTGGCGGTGGGTAACGACAGTCAGTTTCGGGCCTATTGCGATGTGATCGGACGACCGGAACTCGCCGAAGACCCTCGCTTCCAGAAGAATTCGGGGCGGGTCATCAATCGGGAAGCCCTCATCCCGATGCTGGCCGATGCCATGCTGGCGGCCCTGCGCGATGATTGGCTTGCGCGCCTTGAGGCCGCCGGCGTGCCCGCCGGCCCCATCAACACCATTCAACAGGTGCATCAAGATCCACACGTCCTAGCGCGTGGTCTGAAGCTCGACGTGCCGCACACGACCGCGGGCACATTGCCCACCGTCGCCAGTCCCTTGCGGCTTTCCGAGACACCTGTCGAGTACCGTCGTGCCGCTCCCCTGCTGGGCGAACACACAGCCGAGGTGCTGCAACAGTATCTGAATCTCTCTCCGGAAGAAATCAAGGAGCTCACGGAATGAACGACATCAAGATTATCGGCGTGGTCGGGGCAGGGGCCATGGGGCGCGGTATTGCCCAGATTGCCGCCCAGGCCGGCGTGCAGGTGCGCCTGTTTGACGTGCAGGCGGAGGCGGTCAAGGCGGCGCGAACCTCGCTGCAGGAGCTCTGGCAGAAGCTGGTGGAAAAGGGCCGCATGACGGCCGAAGCCGCAGCCAGTGCCCTGGAGAATGTCGCACCCTGCGCCAGTCTCGAAGAAATGGCGGGTGTCGATCTGGTTGTCGAGGCGATTGTGGAGCGGCTCGATGTCAAGGTGGATCTGTTTGCGAAGCTCGAGCAGATCGTAAGCCCCGACTGCGTCCTGGCGTCGAACACGTCTTCGTTGTCGATCACCGCCATCGCGGCTGGTTGCAAGAATCCGCAACGCGTGGTGGGCTATCACTTCTTCAACCCCGTCGCGCTCATGAAGGTGGTGGAAGTGATCGACGGTGCGCGCAGCAACCCGCAGTATGGCGATGCGCTCATGGCCCTTGCCCGGCGCATGGGGCACACCCCCGTGCGCGCGAAGGATATGCCCGGATTCATCGTCAACCACGGTGGCCGCGGCATGAACACCGAGGGTCTGAAAGCCGCCCAGGAATGTGTGGCCCCTTTTCATGTCATTGATGCGATCATGCGGGAGCAGGCGGGCTTCCGTATGGGGCCCTTCGAGCTCATGGATCTCACGGGTCTTGACGTCTCACACCCCGTGATGGAATCCATCTATCGCCAGTTCTACGACGAGCCGCGTTTCCGCCCCTCGCCGATCACGGCGCTGCGGGCCGCCGGCGGCCTGCTTGGTCGCAAGACGGGGGAAGGCTTCTACGCCTACCCAGACGGTCGCAAGGTAACCCCTGCCGAGCCCGAAACACCGGCTTATCCGGAAGCGCTCACCGTCTGGGTGGCCCCGTACCATTCCACGGGTCACCGCAGGGCGGCGGCTTTGTTGCGTCAGTTGGGTGTGGAACCCGCCACTTCAGAGTTGCCTCCGCGTGATGCGCTGATTGTGGTGACCCCGCAGGGCGAAGACACGGCTACCGTGGTCGCGGAATACCAGCTCGACGGCAGCCGCACGGTTGCGCTCGACACCTTCTTTGGCCTGGAGGCCGGCAAACGGCGTGTGATCATGTGTTCTGCCGCCACCGCGCCACGCTGGCGCGACGCTGCGCATGCATTGTTCGCCCGCGACGGCTCGCCTGTGAGTGTGATCGCCGACTCGGCCGGTTTCGTGGGCCAGCGTATCGTGGCGGCCATCATCAATGTGGCCTGCGATATCGCACAGCAGGGCGTCGCCACCCCCGAAGACATCGACCTCGCCATCTCGTTGGGGTTGGGGTACCCCTCGGGCGGGCCGCTGTCTCTGGGTGATGCGCTGGGTGCAGCCCATGTGCTTGAAGTGCTGCGCGGTATGCAACGCACCACGGGTGACATGCGTTATCGGCCTAGTCTGTGGCTGCAACGCCGCGTTCAGCTGGGTCTGTCGCTGCGCGCTGTACCGGCGGCGTGAAACAGCAAGCTGCCCCGTGCCACGCGCGGGGCGAGCGAATATAAAAAAGGGCCGCATTGAATGCGGCCCTGATACTTTGCAGCGCAGGTCTTACTTGGCGGCGTTCACCATGTAATGAACGGCGGCGGCGATTGTTTCGTCGTTGGCCGAGGAGCCGCCACGGGGTGGCATGGCGCCCTTGCCTTCGATCGAGATCTTGATCATCTTTTCCATGCCATCGGCAATGAGCGGTGCCCATGCGGCCTTGTCGCCGAACTTGGGCGCACCGGCCACACCGACCTGGTGGCAGGCAAAGCACACCGACTTGTAGAGCTGTTCGCCAGCGGCGAGATCGATGTCTGCGCCCGCAGCGGCCTGGGCCGGTGCGCTTTCGGCGGCAGGTGCGTCGGCAGCGGGCTGCTCTGCCGCTGGGGCGGCGGCAGGCGCGGCAGCTGGGGCCTGATCGGCAGGTGCCTGCTGAGTTTGAGCGGCAGCAGCATCGGCAGCAGGGGCTTCGGCAGCAGGGGCTTCGGCGCCGCCCTCGGCAGCGGCTTCGCCACCTTCAGGT
>JAEZGR010000344.1 GCA_023437255.1 Pseudomonadota bacterium
GTGTACAGCGGGCACCAGTTCGGGGTATGGGCGGGGCAGCTGGGCGACGGGCGCGCTCATTTGTTGGGTGAGGTGATAACGCCGAATGGCCCGTTCGAGCTACAGCTGAAGGGCTCCGGTCGAACCCCGTATTCGCGCATGGGCGACGGTCGGGCCGTGCTGCGTTCCTCCGTTCGTGAGTATCTGGCCAGCGAGGCCATGGCGGGACTGGGTATTCCCACCACTCGTGCGCTGGCCATCGTGGTCTCAGACGATCCTGTCTATCGCGAGACGGTCGAGACCGCGGCCATCGTCACGCGCGTCTCGCCCAGTTTCGTGCGCTTCGGCAGCTTCGAACATTGGGCTGGCGACGCGGAAAAACTGAAAGTCCTCACGAATTACGTGATCGATCGCTTTTACCCGGAGGTGCGCGAGGCCGCGGGCGAGCCCGATACCTTCGAAGCCACAGTGCTGCGCTTCCTGCGCGAGGTGGTGAGGCGCACGGCCGCCATGGTGGCGCACTGGCAGACGGCCGGCTTTTGCCACGGCGTCATGAATACCGACAATATGTCGATCCTGGGTCTGACGATCGACTACGGGCCCTACGGGTTCATCGATCGTTTCCAGGCCAATCATGTGTGCAACCATAGCGATACTCATGGTCGCTATGCCTGGAACGTGCAGCCGGCCGTGGCACACTGGAACCTGTATCGTCTGGGCGGTGTGTTTCTTGGGCTGGGCCTAGGCGAAGAAGCGCTTCGCGATGCGCTTGCCGGCTATGAGCGCGACTTTCTCGCGGTATATAACGACAATCTTTGCCGCAAGCTTGGATTGGGGCAGTGGCAATCGGGCGATGAAGACCTGGTGGATGCCTGGTGGCGCTTGTTGCATGGGCAACGGGCCGATTTCACGCTGGCGTTTCGTCATCTGGCGTCGGTGGGGCGCGATCCCGCCGCCTTCCTGGCGCTATTTGCCGACCCGGCGCCGGCACGTGAATTTCTTGAACGCTATCAGGCGCGGCTCCAGGCCGATACGCGGGCCGAGCCCGAACGGCGGGCCGCCATGTTGCGCGCCAACCCGCTTTATGTGCTGCGCAATCACCTGGCACAAGGCGCCATCGACGCGGCGGCTCAAGGCGATGTGGCCGAAATCGAAACCCTCCTGGCGCTGTTGCGTGACCCCTATACGGAGCGCACGGGTTTCGAGCGCTATGCCGCAGCCGCGCCCGAATGGGCCGAGCGGCTCGAGGTCAGCTGTTCTTCGTAGCCGGATACAATGCCTGCCTACGCTCAATACGCTCAACAACCAGAACTGCGCTCATGTCCGGCAATACTCTCGGCAAACTTTTCAGTGTCACGAATTTTGGCGAATCTCACGGGCCTGCCATCGGCGCCGTGGTCGACGGCTGCCCCCCGGGCCTGCCGCTCGATGCTGCCGACATCCAGCTTGAGCTCGACCGCCGTCGGCCGGGTACCTCGCGCCACGTCACGCAGCGACGCGAACCCGATCAAGTCGAAATTCTTTCCGGGGTGTTTGAAGGCAAGACCACCGGCACCCCCATTGGCCTGTTGATTCGCAATACCGACCAGCGCAGCTCCGACTACGGCAATATTGTCCAGACCTTCCGGCCTGGCCATGCCGATTACGCCTACTGGAAGAAGTACGGCCTGCGCGATCCGCGCGGCGGCGGTCGCTCGTCGGCCCGCCTGACGGCCCCCACGGTCGCGGCCGGAGCCATTGCCAAGAAGTGGCTTGCGAACGAGTACGGCGTTCAGATCCGCGGCTACATGAGCCAGCTGGGGCCCATCGAGATTCCCTTCGAGTCGTGGGAAGAGGTCGCCCGCAACCCGTTTTTTGCTCCCAACGCGGGCATCGTTGCGCAGCTTGAAGACTATATGGACGAGCTGCGTCGCGACGGCGATTCGATTGGCGCTCGCATCGAAGTCGTGGCCGAGAATGTGCCGGCGGGGTGGGGCGAACCGATTTATGATCGACTCGATGCAGACATCGCACACGCCATGATGGGGCTGAATGCGGTCAAGGGCGTGTCCATCGGTGCGGGCTTTGGCTCGGTGTCCCAACGAGGCTCCGAGCACGGCGACGAAATCACGCCTCAGGGTTTTGAAAGCAATAACGCCGGGGGCGTGCTCGGGGGCATTTCGTCCGGTCAACCGGTCACGGTTTCACTGGCGATCAAGCCCACGTCGAGCATTCGCGTGGAGCGACGTTCCGTGACGGTCGAGGGCGAGCCCACCACCGTCCAGACATTCGGCAGGCACGATCCTTGCGTGGGCATCCGCGCCACGCCGATCGCCGAGGCGCTGCTTGCCATCGTGCTCATGGATCATGCGTTGCGTCATCGCGCTCAGTGCGGGCGCGGCTGAACTGCCATCTTCGCTGCAAGGAACCGATATGAACAAGATCCTCACCAAAGGAAAGCGCCTGCTCCTGGCGAGCGGTGTCGCGGCGCTCGTTGCCCTGACGGGCTGTGCCTCGGTGCAGACGACCCAGAGCGGCACCGTGGGCGTCGAGCGAAAACAATTCATGGCCGCTTCCGTACCGCCGGCACAGTTGCAGCAGGCAGCCGACAAGCAGTATTCGCAGATGATGGCCGAGGCGCGCGCTGCCAACGCGCTCGACGTGAATGCCGCGCAGGTGCAGCGGGTGCGCACCATCACCAACAAGTTGGTCGCGCAGGTCGGCGCCTTCCGCCCCGACGCCGCCCAATGGCCTTGGGAAATCCACGTGATCAGCTCCGACGATGTGAACGCGTGGTGCATGCCGGGCGGCAAGATGGCCATCTACACCGGCCTCATCAACCGCATCAAGCCCACCGACGATGAACTGGCGGCGGTGCTGGGGCATGAAATGGCACACGCCCTGCGTGAGCACTCTCGCGAGCAGATTTCGCAGCAAATGGCGGCCCAGGTGGGCTTGTCGGTGCTTTCTGCCGTCACGGGCGTGTCGGCTCAGGGAGACCTGGGCAAGGCGCTCACCAATGTCATGTTCACACTGCCCAACAGCCGCACCCATGAATCCGAGGCTGACCTGATCGGCGTGGAACTGGCCGCGCGTGCCGGTTACGACCCGCGCGCTGCCGTGACGTTGTGGCAGAAGATGGGCGCGCTGGGCGGCGGGAGTTCTCCCCCAGAATTCCTCTCGACTCACCCGTCGGCCTCCACCCGTAGCGCCGAGCTGCAGAGCAACGCCGAGAAGGTGATGCCGCTCTACGAAGCGGCGCGTCGCTGAAGACGGAACCGGGGCCCGAACTGGTATCCAGTTAGTACGGATACCAGTATAAAGTCTTATCTTGTACCTGGATGCCACACTGGCATAATGGATTCTCGGCCTGGAAACAGCGTGTTCCGGGCGCCCTGATTCCCCGGTATTCACCAAGAGATAGACATGCCCCAAACCCTGTACGACAAACTCTGGTCGGCCCACGTGGTGCACCAGGAAGCCGACGGCACCTGTCTGCTGTATATCGACCGCCACCTTGTTCACGAAGTGACCAGCCCGCAGGCCTTCGAAGGCCTGGCCATGGCGGGTCGCGAGCCGTGGCGCATCAGCGCCAACCTGGCAGTGGCTGATCACAACGTTCCCACCGACAACCGTGCGGCCGGCATTGCCGATCCGGTGTCGCG
>JAEZGR010000353.1 GCA_023437255.1 Pseudomonadota bacterium
TCGACGAGCAGCATCGGGTAGCGATGCGGCAGGCGCTCCATGATCTGCTTGATGTCGAGTTCTATTTTTTGGGATTCCGGCATGGGTCTGGCGTGTAAAGAAAAAAGAAAAGGGTCATTCCGGGTCAGCGTTGTTGCTTTGCTGCCGTTCCAGGCTGCGCAGGCGCTTTCGCAGAGCGCCCAGCTGCGGCAGCACGGCCGCATTGCGTTGCCATTCGGAATGTTCGGCATACGGGAACACGCCAGTATAGCGCCCCGGTTTCAGGATGCTGGAGGTGATGGCGGTTGCCCCTGAGACATGAACGTCGTCGCCCAGCGTGATGTGACCGGCAGTCATGGCGGCACCGGCCAGCGTGCAGCGTTTGCCGATGATGGTGGAACCCGCCACGCCCACACACGCGGCCATGGCAGTATGGTCACCAATCTGGCTGTTGTGGCCGATCATGATCTGATTGTCGAGCTTCACGCCGTCGCCCAGCACGGTGTTTTCGAGCGCACCGCGGTCGATCGTGGTGTTGGCTCCGATCTCGCAATCGTTGCCGATGACCACGCCGCCCAGCTGCGCGATCTTGGCCCACGCACCCTTGGTACGCGGGTCGGGCGCGAACCCGAAGCCGTCGGCGCCCAGCACGCAGCCGGAATGCAGAATGGCTCGATCGCCCACGGTCACACCGTGGTACAGGGTGACGTTCGCGTGCAGCAGGCAATCTTTGCCCAGCGCCGAGCCCGCACCAATGACACAGCCGGGGCCAAGGCGAGAACCACGACCGATGCGCACGCCGTCTTCGACCACGCAGTGCGGACCGATGCTCACGCCCTCTTCGATCTGCGCCGTTGGCGCGATGACCGCGCTGGGGTGTATGCCCTGCGCCAGACCCGCCAGGCGATGCCGATCGAACCATTGCGCAAGCAACGCATACAACAGATACGGTTCACTGCACAGAACCGGCAGGAATCCGGGGGCCTGATCCTTGAGCGACGACTCCCATACTGCGGGGGTGACGATCACGGCTGCAGCCCGGCAGCCTTCAAGCTGATGCTGCAGGCGAGGATTGGATAGAAAACTGATTTCTTCGGGACCAGCCGCCGACAGCGAACCCAGACCTCTTATGAGCAGCCCCCCTTGCCAGTCAAGGCCGGGGGGCGGCGCGCAATCAATGCCGACAACGTTGGCTTCGGTCAGGAGTTGCTGAAGCGGTACGGCCTTTTCCGGTGCAAGCAAAACCGGCATGGGAAATCAGCCGCCCAGGGCCTTGAGCACCTGATCGGTGATGTCGACGCGCGGGCTGACCGTAACGGCGTCTTGAATGATGAGGTCGTAGCCTTGCTGCTCGGCGATGCGCTTGATTGCCGCATCGGCCTTTTCGACGATGGCCGAGAATTCTTCGTTACGACGTCGATTGAAGTCTTCCTGGAACTCGCGGCGCTTGCGCTGCAGATCGGAATCGAGATCGGCCAGGTCGCGCTGACGCTTGATGCGCTCGGACTCGGACAGCACTGGCGCGTCTTTGTCGAACTTTTGAGCCTGGCTGCGCAGGTTGTTGGCAAGGCGCTGAAGCTCGTCGTCGCGCTTCTTGAATTCGGCCTCGATCTTGGACTGTGCCGCCTTGGCGGGCTTGGAATCACGCAGAATGCGTTCGGTACTCACAAAGCCGATCTTGGTGCCCTGCGCCTGCACGGGCGCCGGTACTGCCATTACTGCTCCAACGGCCACTGCCGAAGCCAGAACCCAGGCCCGTTGGCTGCGACCGAAACTCCGCGAGATTGCGGAAAGTTTTAATGCGATTTGAGACTTCATGAATACTCTACCTTGCAAGGAGCGAAGATCAAAAGATTATTGTGCCATCAAACACGCAGACTCAGAAGGCTGTGCCGATCTGGAACTGGAAGGCCTGTTTCTCGTCGCCTTCTTTCTGGCGGATGGGGCGGCCAAACGACAATTGCAGCGGGCCGAGCGGGGATTCCCACGACAGACCGATACCAGCCGAGTATTTCCAGCCGCACGGATCGGCCACGTGCCCGTTCACACCGGCATAACACGTGCCACCCCCGGTGGGTGCAACCTGACCGGCGTCGGCGAACAGGAACCAACGCAGCGTGCGGTCGCGCGAAGCGCCCGGGAACGGCATGAAGAGCTGGGCGTTGGCCACCAGACGGCGCGAGCCGCCCAGGTAATCGTTGGTGTCGATGTCGCGCGGACCGAGCGAGCCGCCTTCGTAGCCGCGCACGGTACCAATGCCCCCGGCATAGACGTTCTTGATGACCGGGAAGGTCTTGCCGCCGTAGGTCTTGCCCCAATCGCCCATGAAGTTGAATGCCAGCGTATAAGCACGACCGAGCGGAACGTAATGCTGGTACTGACCATGCAGCATGTAGTAGCGCAGATCCATGGTCGAGAAATCACCCGAGACCCGCGTGTAATAGCCCTTTGTGGGTGCCAATGCGCTGTCGCGTGTGTCTTTGGACCAGCCCACATTGAAGACCACCGAGTTGGTGCCTTCACCATACTCTTCGACATACTGGCGGTAGGCATACGGCGTGTTGGAGCTGAGGCGACTGAGCTTGTTGTGCTCGAAGCTGATACCCGAGAAGATCCGATCGTACTCGGTGATGGGCACCCCGAAGTTCAGGCCACCGCCATACGCCGTGATCTGGTAATCACCCCAGGAATCGTTGGCATCCCAAGGCTCGGTACGGCGGTAATACAGCGACGTGGTCTTGCTGATGCCGTCCATTGTCCAGTACGGATCGGTGTGGGCAATGACCAGCGCGCGATTGCGCTTGCTGGTGTTGACGTTCAGCGAGAGGGTGTTGCCGCTGCCGAAGATGTTTTCCTGGCTGATACCGGCCGACAGAATGACCTTGTCGGTGGAGCCGTAGCCGACACCAAGGTTGATCAGGCCCGTTGGCTTTTCCTTGACGTCTACGTTGACATCGACCTGGTCGGGGCTGCCCGGAACCGGCGAGGTCGACACATTGACCTCGTTGAAATAGCCAAGACGGTCGACCCGGTCGCGCGAGGTGCGGATGCTGGCGGAGTCATACCATGCCGCTTCCTGCTGGCGGAATTCGCGGCGGATCACCTGATCGCGCGTGCGGGTGTTGCCGCCGATTTCGATGCGGCGCACGTAAACGCGACGGCCCGGGTCGACGTAGAAGGTCAGGTCGGCCTCGTGCGACTCACGGTCGAGCACGGGGTTGGGGTTGACGTTGGCAAACGCGTAACCCAGGCTGCCCAGGTACTCGGAAATGGCCTGCACCGTGGCATTGGTCTTGGCCGCCGAGAAGACTTCGCCTTCCTGGACCTGGACCAGTTGCTGCAGCTGCGGTTCCAGTTCAAGCAGGTCGCCGGCGAGGCGCACATTGCGCACCTTGTAGGGCTCGCCTTCGTGAACCGTGAGCGTGATGAAGATGTCGCGACGGTCGGGCGAGATCGTGACCTGCGGCGCGTCGGCCGAAAACTCGAGGTAACCGCGGTCGAGGTAGAACGAACGCAGGCGCTCCATGTCGCCTTCGAGCTTTTCGCGCGAGTACTTGTCGGTACCCGTGTACCAGGTCATGATCCCGCTGTCGGTCAGCTCGAGCTCGTCGAGCAGTGTGCCCTTCGAAAACGCTTCGTTGCCGACGATATTGATTTCCTTGATGCGCGCCAGGTCGCCTTCGAAAATATCGAAGGCCACCCCCACCCGGTTGCGCGGCAACGGAGTGATGACCGGCGTGATCTCGACGCCGTACTTGCCCTTGGAAAGGTACTGCTGCTTGAGTTCGAACTCGGCGCGCTCGAGCATGGACCGGTCAAACACGCGGCCGGTGCCGAAGCCGACCTGCAGCAGCGATTTCACGATCGCCTTGTCGTCGAATTCGCGCATGCCGTTGAAGCTGACCGACGCGATGGTGGGACGCTCCTGCACCGAAACGACCAGCACATTGCCGGTGGTGTCGATGGTGACGTCGCTGAACAGGCCACTGGAGTACAGGCGCTGAATCGCCTCGGCCGCCTGTTCTTCGGTAAAGGTATCGCCTACCCGAACGGGCAGATAGGTGAAGATGGTGCCCGGGTCGACCCGCTGTACGCCATTTACTTGGATGTCTTTGACCACGAAGGGTGTGAACGCATTCGCGACCCCTGCTGCAAGCAGGGTGCTCAGCAAGGCGGGCAGTGCTCGTCTCGCAAATGTGAATTTCCGGCTGAACGACATCCTGGAGGATCCTCGGACTGAATTGGTGGACGATTGTACGTTACAACGACTTTAGCTGAAAAGGCGCGTGAAGTCGTTGAAAAACGCCAGACTCATGAGTGCGGCAAGCAGACCCAGCCCGATGCGCTGCCCCATGAGCAGCCAGCTATCGGGTAAAGGTCGGCCCCTCACGGCTTCGATCGCATAATAGAGCAAATGCCCGCCGTCCAGCATGGGTATCGGCAGCAGGTTCAAAACGCCAATGCTCACGCTGATCAGCGCCATGAATCCGATATAGGCGGCAAGGCCGATTCGCGCGGTCTGACCCGCATAGTCGGCGATCGTGACCGGGCCGCTGACATTGCGTAAAGAGATGTCGCCCAGAATCATGCGGCCCATCATCTTGAGCGACAGCACGACGGTATCGGCGGTGCGCTCCATGCCCTTCCAGATACTGTCGAGGGGGCCGTGCTTGACTGTCACCATTGCCAGGTCACCACCGAGCATCACACCGATGCGACCGATCTCACGGCCTTCGGAGTCGGTGCTGACTTCGGGCACGATCTGCGTGTTGATGATCACCCCGTCGCGTTCGATCGACAGCGGCAGAGGTCGACCAGCCGAGGCCTGCACCTCTGCCACCACGCCAGCGGCGGTCGGTTCCTGCGCGGCGCCGATCGACAGAATGACGTCGCCAGGCCGCAGCCCGGCAGCCTGCCCTGCCCCACCCTCAACCAGATCGCGCACCATGGGCCGCGGCGCCAGGAGCGCGAGCCCAGCCTCGGCCATGGGGTCGGCAGCATCAGGGTCCACCGCGGAAGGTGGCAGAACAAGGTGACGGACCCGGGCGATTTCCTGCCGCGTCTGAACATCGACATCGACGGAGCCCCCTGCCGCAAACGCGTCCATGAGCTGCCAGCGCGCTTCACTCCAGGAATCCACCGGCTTGCCGTTGATGGCCGTAATGCGATCGCCGGCCTGGAATCCCGCAATGGCGGCCGGCGTGCCCGCGGCCGGTTCGCCCAGCACGGCGGCAGGCTGCTGCGTGCCCGCAAAGCCCAGCAAAGCATAGGGAATGACGGCGAGCAGCAGGTTGGCCGCCGGCCCTGCCGCGACAATGGCGGCACGATTGCGCAGCGGTTGCTGATTGAAGGCGCTGCGCGCGACGGCACTGCTGTCGCCCGGCAAAGGGTCATCGCGGAACTTGACGTAGCCCCCCAGGGGGATCGCCGACAGTGCCCATTCGGTGCCATTGCGATCGGTACGGCGCATCAGGACCTTGCCGAAGCCGACCGAGAAACGCTCCACGTGAACGCCGCAGCGGCGCGCGACCCAGTAATGGCCGTACTCGTGGAAAGTGACCAGGATGCCCAGCACGACGGCGAAGGCAAATAAAGTGAAAAGCATGGTGACTCGTGTAGAAAGGACCTGGATCAGGCCCTGAGCGTGCAGAGCTCGGCGGCGATGGCCCGGGCGTGGTGATCGTGCTCGAGTACATCTTCGAGCGTGCCTGGAACTGCTGTGGCGCCGTTGTTTGTGCGCTCCAGGCAGTCACCGATGATCTGCGGAATCTCAGTATAGCGAATCCCGCCCTTCAGAAAGCGGTCGACGGCCACCTCGTTTGCAGCATTCAGGCTGATGCACGAAGCCTGGCCCGCACGCAGCGCGTCGAACGCGAGCCCCAGGCAGGGGAACCGGTTCAGATCGGGCTGCTCGAAATCGAGATGCTTGAGTCGGGCGAGTTCGAAGAGCCCCACCCCACTGGCAATGCGATCGGGAAAACCCAGTCCGTAGGCAATGGGGGTGCGCATGTCGGGCTGCCCCAGTTGCGCCAGGATCGACCCGTCTTCATATTCGACCATCGAATGCACCAGACTCTGCGGATGAATCAGCACCTCGATGGCGTCTGGGACCATCGAGAACAACCAGTGTGCCTCGATGACTTCCAGGCCCTTGTTCAACATGGTGGCGGAATCGACCGAAATCTTGCGGCCCATGCTCCAGTTCGGATGCTTGCAGGCCTGGTCGGGCGTGACATCGTGCAGGGCCTCGAGTGCGACGGTGCGGAACGGCCCCCCCGAAGCGGTGAGCAGCAGGCGCCGCACACCCCGGGCGGGGCTTTGCGGCGCGCGTGCGCGTTGTTCGCCTTCTGGCAGGCACTGGAAGATGGCGTTGTGCTCGCTGTCGATCGGCAGCAACTCGGCACCGTTTTCACGCACGGCCTGCATGAAAAGCCCCCCTGCGGCCACCAGCGCTTCTTTGTTGGCCAGCAGCACGCGCTTGCCCGCCCGTGCCGCTGCCAGTGCTGCAGGCAGGCCCGCAGTCCCGACAATGGCGGCCATTACCGACGTGACAGCGGGGTCGGCGGCGGTTTCCGCCAGAGCGGCCGCACCGACCCTGATTTCCGGCATCGCCGGCCCGCTCCAGAGCGCCTTGAAGCGGTGCCGTGCCGAATCATCGGGCACCACGACCACCCGGGCGCCCGTAGTGGCTGCCTGCTCTACAAGGCGCCCCACCCGGCTGTAAGCCGACAGTGCGTATACAGAGAAACGGTCGGGGTGCCGCGCAATGACATCGAGCGTGCTCTCGCCGATGGAGCCCGTGGAACCCAGCACACACACATTCTGCATTTTCATTGGAATACGGTACCTGTCAGCAAGAGCGCCACAGGCGCCACCGGCAACAAGGCGTCGATACGGTCGTAGACACCGCCATGGCCAGGCAGCAGCCGGCTGGAATCCTTGACTCCGGCGCGGCGCTTGAGCAGCGACTCGAAGAGATCGCCCACGATCGAGATGGCGGCGAGTCCGCAAGCCAGCAGGAATACGACGGGCAGCGACCAGTGGCGTGCCAGCTCGGCGCCGAAGCTGCCCGGCACAGCGGAGGTTGCGGTTGTCCAGATGGCTGCCGCAATGATGCCTCCCACGGCGCCCTCCCAGGTCTTGCCGGGGCTGACCTTGGGCGCCAGCTTGCGCCTGCCCAGCGCACGACCGGTGAAATAGGCTGCGATGTCGGCGAACCAGATGAGCGCCATCATCGAGACCAGGCACCAGGCGCCGAACTCAACAAAAAGAGTGACCAGAGCGGCCCAGGCCGCCACGACGGCCAGGACCCCGAACGCGCTCATCAGAAATGGATAACGCGGCTCGGCGGTGTGCCCCTGGATCACTTGTGGCAGAGCCAGAACGGCCCAGCAGACGGCCACGAAGGGCATCAGCCAGGGGTGCACGAGTTGCGCGACAGCCGGCTGGGCCGCGGTGGGGGGCGTCCAGGTCCAGATCAGCCACAGCATTACGGCCGACGTGAACAGCGCCACCCAGATCGCCGCCGGGCGCCAGGCGGGCGCCAGCGACAGACGCAGCCACTCCCACAGGGCGGCACCTGCTGCCACAAGCAGGAGAATGATCAATGGCCACGCGCTCGGCGCCATGAGCGCGCCCAGCAGCACCAGCAGCAGAACTACGGCGGTCACCACTCGCTGCATTAACATCAAGCCCCTCCCTGTGACGTTTTCAGGCGCTGTTGGCCAGCTGCTCGCTGGTGCGCCCGAAGCGGCGTTCCCGCGTACGATACCACTCGAAAGCCTCATCGAGATCGCGGGCCCCGAAGTCGGGCCAGTAGCGCTCGGTGAAGTAGAGTTCTGTGTAGGCCAACTGCCAGATCAGGAAGTTGGAAATGCGTTGCTCGCCCCCGGTACGGATGAAGAGATCCGGTTCCGGGGCATAGGCCATTGACAGGTACGGCGCGAGCGTCGTTTCGGAAATGCCGGCAGGGTCGGCGGCCAGCTCGGGATGCGCGACCAGCATGCGCCGCGTGGCCTGAAGGATATCCCAACGCCCGCCGTAGTTGGCGGCTATGGTCAGATGCAGCGTGTCATTGGCCGCCGTGCGTGCCTCGGCAGCACGTATGAGTTCCTGCAAGCGCGGTTCAAACGCCGCAATATCACCCACGACGTGCAAGCGCACGCCCTGCGCGCTCAGTTTGTCGACTTCTTTTTCGAGCGTCTGCACGAACAGCCGCATGAGCAGCGAGACTTCTTCCTGAGGCCGCCGCCAGTTCTCGGAACTGAACGCAAACAGTGTCAGGTAGCGCACGCCTCTGCGGCCACACGCTTCGACCACCCGTCTTACCGCCTGCACGCCGCGGGCGTGGCCGGCCGTACGCGGCAGAAAGCGCTGCGTGGCCCAGCGCCCGTTGCCATCCATGATGATCGCCAGATGTCGCGGCACCTCGGCGTGTTCAGGGATGGCAAGCGTGGAGCTTTCGAGCATTGTGCTGGCGCAGCCATGACGGATCAGACCGTCATGATCTCCGCTTCCTTCTGGCTGACGATCTTGTCGATCTCGGCGACATACTTGTCGGTCAGCTTCTGGACTTCGTCTTGCATGCGGCGCTCGTCGTCTTCAGAGATTTCTTTGTCTTTGACGAGCTTCTTGAGCGCATCATTGGCTTCACGACGCAGGTTGCGCACGGCCACCTTGGCGTCTTCGCCTTCCCCACGCACCACCTTGGTGAGGTCGCGACGACGCTCTTCGGTGAGCGGGGGCATGGGCACGCGGATGCTGTCGCCCATGGAAATGGGGTTCAGGCCGAGGTCCGATTCACGAATCGCCTTCTCGACCGTGGCAGCCATCTGCTTTTCCCAGACCTGCACATTGAGCGTGCGGGCATCGACGACCGTGACGTTGGCGACCTGGTTCACCGGCACAGGTGAACCGTAGTATTCAACGGTGATGTGATCGAGAATGCCTGCATGTGCCCGGCCGGTACGGATCTTGGCCAGGCCGGTGCGCAATGCCTCGACGGACTTTGCCATGCGCGTGTCGGCCGAGTTCTTCACCTCTGAGAGACTCATTACGATTCCTTTGTGTCAGACATGCACCAATGTGCCTTCGTCTTCGCCTGCGACGGCACGCATCAGCGCGCCAGGCTTGTTGATCGAAAAAACCTTGATGGGCAGTTTCTGGTCGCGGCACAGAGCAAACGCCGTCGCGTCCATGACTTCCAGTCTGCGGACGATGGCCTCGTCGAAACTGATGCGCGCATAGCGCGTGGCGTTGGGGTCTTTGTTGGGGTCGGCACTGTAGATGCCGTCGACCTTGGTCGCCTTGAGGACAATCTCGGCACCGACTTCCGCGCCGCGCAAGGCAGCGGCCGTGTCGGTCGTGAAGAAGGGGTTGCCCGTACCGGCCGCGAAGATGACGACCTTGCCTTCCTCGAGATAGCGCAGTGCCTTGGGGCGGATGTAGGCTTCGACCACCTGGTCGATACGCAGGGCAGACTGTACGCGGGCGTCGACGCCGCCGTGTTTGAGCGCATCTTGCAGGGCAAGCGCGTTCATGACGGTGGCCATCATGCCCATGTAGTCGGCCGTGGCGCGATCCATACCCTGAGCACCCGGGGCAATGCCGCGGAATATATTGCCGCCTCCGATGACTATGGCCAATTCGACGCCGCTTTGCGCAACGGTGACGATTTCTTCAGTCATGCGCAAAATGGTGGATCGATTGATGCCGAACGCGTCTTCACCCATGAGGGCTTCGCCTGAAAGCTTCAGGAGAACGCGCTTATACGCTCTGGTCGTCATTGAAAGTGGCCCCGAAAACAAACGTGAGGTAGTTTAAATGAAGAATGCATGGGCCCGCAGACCCATGCATTTTTATACCGGACAGAATCAGTTGTTGCCGGCTGCAGCCGCGACTTCAGCAGCGAAGTCCTCGACCTTCTTTTCAATGCCTTCGCCGACCACATAGAGGGCAAAGCGATTTACCTTGGCGCTGTTTTCCTTGAGCATCTGCTCGACACTCTGCTTGTCGTTCTTGACGAACGGTTGCGACAGCAGCGTGACTTCCTTCAGGAACTTCTGCACGGAGCCTTCGACCATCTTGGCCACGATCTCGGCAGGCTTGCCGGACTCGGCAGCCTTCTGCTCGGCAACGGAGCGCTCACGGGCGATGTCGTCGGCCGAAACGCCGGCGGCGTCGAGTGCCTTGGGCTTCATGGCAGCCACGTGCATGGCGATATCTTTGCCGACCTCTTCGCCACCGGCGAAGTCGACGAGTACGCCAATGCGGCCACCGTGCACATAGCTGGCCAGGCTGTCGGCCGTTTCGTAGCGCTCGAAGCGACGGACGGACATGTTTTCACCGATCTTGCCGACCAGTGCGGCACGGGTCGATTCAACCGTACCTTCACCCAGGGGCAGCTCGCTCAGCGCAGCCACATCGGCAGGCGCCTTCTCGGCTACCAGGCGGGCCAGCTCATTCACGAAAGCAATGAAGTCATCGTTCTTGGCCACGAAGTCGGTTTCGCAGTTGACTTCGATGACCGCGCCGGTCTTGCCGTCGGCAGCGATGTACAGACCGATCAGGCCTTCGGCCGTGACGCGCGTTGCAGCCTTGCTGGCCTTGTTGCCCAGCTTGACACGCAGGATTTCCTCGGCACGATCGATGTCGCCGTCGGCCTCAGCCAGCGCCTTCTTGCATTCCATCATGGGCGCGTCGGTCTTCTCGCGCAGTTCCTTGACCATGGTTGCGGTAATTTGGGCCACAGTATTCTCCAGTTCGGTAATTCAGGCCCCGTGGGTAACGGGGCAGGCTCGAAGCATCATCCGATGTCGCGGTGCGCGGCATCGGGTATCGCACGTTGTGCGCAGGCAGCCGCTTATTCGCGGTTTTCGTTGGCCTGTTCGTCGACTTCGACTTCGACGAACTCTTCGTCGCCTTCGGTCAGCTCTTCGACGAGGCCGTTCAGGGCCTGTTCGCGGCCTTCCAGCACGGCGTCAGCCATGCCACGGGCGTACAGCGCGATGGCCTTGGCGGAGTCGTCGTTGCCAGGAATGACGTAATCGATACCGTCGGGGGAATGGTTGGTATCGACCACGGCCACGACCGGGATACCCAGCGTGCGAGCTTCAGCCACGGCAATCTTGTGGTAGCCGACGTCGATGACGAACAGCGCGTCGGGCAGATTGTTCATGTCCTTGATGCCGCCGATCGACTTGTTCAGCTTGTCGAGCTCGCGCTGGAACATGAGCGCTTCTTTCTTGCTCATGCGCTCGGTCAGGCCTTCAGCCTGCTGGGCTTCCATTTCCTTCAGGCGCTTGATGGAGCTCTTGACCGTCTTGAAGTTGGTCATCATGCCGCCCAGCCAACGGCTGTCGACGTAAGGCATGCCGCAACGTGCGGCTTCCTGAGCCACGATTTCACGCGCTGCACGCTTGGTGCCCACGAACAGCACCTTGCCGCCACGGGAGGCCAGCTGACGCAGGTACTTCTGGGCCTCCAGGAACTTGACAACACTGTGTTCCAGATTGACGATATGAATCTTGTTACGGTGACCGAAGATGAACGGAGCCATCTTGGGGTTCCAGTAACGGGTCTGGTGGCCAAAGTGCACACCAGCTTCCAGCATTTCACGCATCAAAGACATGGTAAGGTTTCTCCAAGGGTTGGGTCTAATGCCTGGTGCAAGTAATCTCGCAGGTGCCGCCCTTACATGAAACAAGGCAAGCCCCCGAAAGACACCCCGGCGCAACGCAAGCCCAAACCCCCTGGTAACCCTTTGAATTTAAAGGCCCCATTAAAGGCAAAGGCTGCCGCGTATTTTGCGCAGGCACGCTAGTTTTTCCGGCGTATTGGTTTTCCTGGAACGTGTTCAAAATTCCAGAAAGCCTATAATTCTACTATTTTTTCGACCAGCCAGCACACACTATGAGTAGTCTCGTTACCGACCCCGCCGACCTCGACAAAATGCGCGCAGCCTGCCAGGCCGCCGCCGCGACGCTTGATTATCTGTCGCAGCACGTAAGGGCCGGCATCACCACGGGCGAGCTCGACCGGCTCTGCATGGACTACATCACCAATGTGCTGAACGTGAAATCGGCCACGGTGGGTTATGCGCCGCCGGGCTACACCCCCTTCCCCGCCTCCATCTGCACCTCGGTCAATCACGTCATCTGCCACGGCATCCCGGGCGACAAGGTGCTGAAGAACGGCGACATCATGAACATCGACGTCACCGTCATCAAAGACGGGTGGTTCGGCGACACGAGCCGCATGTTCATGGTCGGAGAACCTTCGATTCTGGCGCGCCGCCTCACCGAAGTGACCTACGAGTGCATGTGGCTGGGCATCGAACAGGTGCGCCCCGGCGCCACCCTGGGCGATATTGGCCACGCCATTCAGAAGCACGCCGAAGGTGCCGGCTTCTCGGTGGTGCGCGAATACTGTGGTCACGGTGTGGGCCGCAAGTTCCACCAGGATCCGCAAGTGCTGCACTATGGCAAGCCCGGCACGGGCCAGCGCCTCGAACCGGGCATGATCTTCACCATCGAACCCATGATCAACGCCGGGCGGCGCGACATACGCACCCTCTCCGATGGCTGGACCGTCGTCACGCGCGATCGCAGCCTCTCGGCGCAGTGGGAACATGCCGTTCTGGTCACCGATACCGGCTACGAGGTACTGACCGTATCGCCCGGCATGCCGGCACCCCCTCAATTCGTCGTGGGGCATCAGGCCGCCTGACACCATGAGAACTGCCGCTCCCGTGCCCGAGCAAGCGCCCCCAGGCGCACGTCACCGCACGGGCGCGCCCGGCGTGAGTGCGCTGCGCAAGCAGCTTGAAGACAACCGCCGCGATGCAATCCAGCTGTTTCGCGAGAACCGTCGACCCGACACACTCCTGCAGAATCTGCGAAGGGCAGCCGACCGCGCCCTGAAGGGCCTGGTTGCCATCTGCCCTCTGCCGGCGCATGCGGCGCTGGTGGCCGTGGGCGGCTACGGGCGCGGCGAACTCTACCCCTATTCCGATGTCGATGTCCTGATCCTGCTGAAGGAGGCACCCGGGCCCGAATCGGCCGCACGCCTCGAAGCTTTCGTGGCCGCCATGTGGGACCTCGGGATCGAGCCCGGGCACAGCGTACGCACCATCGACGACTGCCGGCGGGAGGCGGCTGGTGACGTCACGGTCGAGACCGCGCTGCTCGAGGCACGCT
>JAEZGR010000361.1 GCA_023437255.1 Pseudomonadota bacterium
CCCCCAGGCCACGGGCGTGCGCGGCGGGCAGCGTCAGCTGCGCGACGCCGCATTGCTGGTTCCGGGTGACCGGGTCCTGATCACGGCAGGCGATCGCGTTCCTGCGGACCTGCGCCTCGTTCACGCGCGAGAGCTCAAGATTGACGAAGCCTCGCTCACCGGGGAATCGCTTCCCGTTGAAAAATCAGTCGAACCCGTGGATGCGGCCGCCATGCTGGGCGATCGCAGCAGCATGGCGTACTCCGGTACCCTGGCGGTGAGCGGGCAGGCCGCGGGCATTGTGGTCGCCACAGGCCTTGATACGGAGCTCGGCCGCATCACAAGACTGCTCAGCGGCGTCGAGAACGTCACCACACCGCTCATGCGCAAGCTCAATGGGTTCTCCCTGCGGCTGGCCATTGTCATCCTGCTCCTGGCCGCGGCGACCTTTGCTTTCGGTGTGCTCGTGCGTGGCCATGCCCTGCCCGAGATGTTCTTCATGTCGGTGGCCCTGGTGGCCTCGGCCATACCCGAAGGCCTGCCCGCGATCATGACCGTGATCCTGGCCCTTGGCGTGCAGCGCATGGCGCGACAGCGCGCGGTGATTCGTCGCCTGCCCGCGGTCGAGACACTGGGATCCGTCACCGTCATCTGTTCCGACAAGACCGGCACACTCACTCGAAACGAGATGACCGTGCAGACCATCATCACCGCCGCGGGCTCGTATCGGGTGGAAGGAGTGGGATACACGCCAATCGGTGCCATTTCGGGCATCGACGGGCAAGACGATGAGACCGACAGGCTGCACCTGATGCCCGCGCTGCAGTCCGGCATGCTCTGCAACGACAGCACGCTGGAGCAGCACGACGGCCACTGGCAAATTGTGGGCGACCCCACCGAAGGCGCACTGATTGTGGTGGGTGGCAAGGCCGGCCTGAACACCGACACCCTCGAGCAGGAATGGCCCAGACTGGACTCGCTTCCCTTCGAATCCGAGAACCGCTACATGGCGACCCACCATCGCGATTCGCAGGGCAATGACTGGATCATTGCCAAGGGCGCGCCCGAACGCATTCTGGCCATGTGCGAGTGGCAGGTCGGCGGTGAAGCGCAGGCACCGCTGGACGTCGATTACTGGCGTCGCATGGCGAACGACATTGCGGGGCGCGGGCTGCGTTTGCTCGCCCTCGCCCGCAAACCCGCACGGCCCCAGGCCGGAATGTTGTCGCACTCTGACATGGAAGAAGGCTTCACCATGCTGGCCCTCACGGGCATCATCGACCCGCCCAGAACCGAGGCGATTGCGGCCGTCGGGCAGTGTCACGCGGCGGGCATCCGGGTGAAGATGATTACCGGCGACCACGCCGACACGGCACGCGCCGTGGGTGCGCAACTGGGCATCGGCGTGGGCAAACCGGCCATGACGGGTGCGGAAATCGCGCTCATGGACGACGAAACCCTGCGCCGGGTGGTCGACGACATCGACATCTTTGCCCGCGCGAGCCCGGAGCACAAGCTGCGCCTGGTTCAGGCTTTGCAGCGCAACGGCAACATCGTCGCCATGACAGGCGACGGTGTCAACGACGCGCCCGCGCTCAAGCGCGCCGACGTCGGAATTGCGATGGGTCTGAACGGCACCGACGCCGCACGCGAAGCCGCCGACATGACACTGGCCGACGACAACTTCGCAACGATTGCCGCCGCAGTCCGCGAAGGCCGGGCCGTATACGACAATCTGCGCAAGTTCATTCTGTTCATGCTGCCCACAAACGGCGGCGAAGCGCTGGTCGTGATCGCCGCCCTGCTTCTGGGGTTCGCGCTTCCGCTGACACCCGCGCAGGTGTTGTGGATCAATATCGTGACAGCCGGCACACTGGGTATCGCCCTCGCCTTCGACCCGCCGGATCACGGCATCATGAGGCGCCGGCCACGCCCGCCTGACGAGCCGATGTTCACCGCCTTTTTCATCTGGCGCACGGTATTCGTGTCGGTGCTGATGGCAGTGGGTGCCCTGGCGCTTTTCCTGTACAAGCTGGAAACCGGGGCCAGCCTGGAGGTCGCTCGCACCATGGCGGTGAACACCATTGTGCTGTGTGAGGTCGTCTACCTACTCAACAGTCGCCGGCTGCACCGCTGCATTCTGGATCGCGAAGGCCTGCTGGGTAACCGCTACGCCTTGCTCACCATGGCGATCTCGGTCGTGTTCCAGCAGCTCTTCGTGTATTGGCCGCCCATGCAGTCCCTGTTCGGTTCAGCAGCGCTGAAGCTCGATGAATGGCTGCTGACGTTGGCCGCGGCCCTGCTGCTGTTCTTTGCCGTCGAGGCCGAGAAGCTGCTATGGCCGCGACTCAAGCGCGAGGAGACGGCGGGCTGAAGGCCGCCGCGAGGTGGCAACAACGCAGCAGTCGGCCCCGACCGCTGCGCCCCCGAGCCGAAGCTCAGTCGTCGTTGCCCGGCGACATGGCGCCGGCTGGCGCCCGCTGGCCACGCGTGCGCTGCAGGGTTTCCAGGTAGGCATCGTCGATATCGCCGGTCACATAGCAGCCGTTGAAGCACGACGACTCGAACTGCGTCATGGCAGGGTTCAGGTCGCGTATCGAACGCTCGAGATCCTGCAGGTTTTGGTACACCAAGCCATCGGCACCGATCTCGCGGGCCACTTCGTCGGTGTCGCGCCCATACGCGATCAGCTCCGACTGCGTGGGCATGTCAATGCCATAGACATTGGGGTAACGCACCGCCGGCGCCGCCGAGGCGAAGTAAACCTTGTTGGCACCGGCTGCGCGGGCCATCTCCACGATCTCGCGGCTTGTCGTGCCGCGCACGATCGAATCATCGACCAGCAGCACGTTCTTGCCCCGAAACTCCATGTCGATTGCGCTCAGTTTCTGTCGTACCGACTTCTTGCGGACGGCTTGCCCGGGCATAATGAAGGTGCGGCCCACATAGCGGTTCTT
>JAEZGR010000201.1 GCA_023437255.1 Pseudomonadota bacterium
AACAACACAACCACGACTGGGTGATAGCGGATCTTGGCGCGCAATCGCGCCATGGCGGTGGCGAGTATACGGCGGTGATCGTGCGGCATGGGCGTACCAGGCACAAGAACATCAGTGCTGTGCGCGGCGCGCTTCAAGGCTTCCGGGACCCTGCCCGCCTCATAAAGCAGCTCGTATCGCTGAAGCACCAGCTCCTCGTTCCAGGTCTCCGGATTGGCGCTGAAAGTGAACGCCACCCTGCGTGCACGCTGGTCACGCTGGGCCTTGTCCGCGCCGTTGGCAGCCCAAGCCTGAAGATGAGGAAGAATGTCGTCGACCACAATGGAGGGCACCCCGGCACGCCAGTCTTCCCAAGGGAAGTAGCGGTACCAGTCCTGCCAGTTCGCGGTCTCCCCGGCTGCAGGCGTTTTCTCGCGCGTGAGCCCCAGGTAGCTGACAGAGATGACAGGCTGGCCGGCCACACGGGCGCGGTCACGATCGGCAAACGTATAAAGCTGTTCGACGTACCCAAGGGGATGGTGGGTTTGCTCCTCGACCCAGGCGCGCAGCCCCGCCTGCAATGAGCGATGAGAGAACTGAAATGGGCCGGCTGGCAGTGCATGATCGGCGTTGCGCACCAGCACACGAGGCATGCCGTGTGTGACGGCCACGACGACAGCAACCAGCTCAGCGTGCAGGGCCACGGCCGGCGAGGAAAGGTCGTGGCTGGTGGAAGGCGTAAATTGGGCTCCGGAATTCGGCTCAGTCATGGGATCGCAGCATAACAGGCCGATTCAACATAGCACGAAGATTGCGAGTGACAAAAGGTGTGCATGGCGCCTCATGCGGTCGGCCCTGCCTTAGGTGCCGCATCTGCCGCGATCGCTGTCACTTCGGACTTGGCATCGGGCTCGACCGGCGTCTGCCTGCCTGCAAGCAGATAGTGGCAGATGCGCTGTACATGACCCGCAGCACGTTCCAGCCAGCGCAGGCCGTCCGTGAGCTGCAGGGCCCGCGCAAGGCCACCTTCGATGTTGTCGGAATCGAGCAGTTGGTTGCGAACCTGGCGTATCGAATCCTGCAAGCCTTCGCCCTGCCGTTGAAGCTCAATCATCCAGTCACCCGGCAATCTGCCCGCGAGGCCGTTATGTACGAGTTCAAGAATCGCCTCCATCTCGGTACGCAGCCCCCTCACCGATGCATCATCAAAGCACTCGGCCGGGTCGGGCGCGTGCAATTGCCTGCCGTACAGACGCAACAGGTGATCGATGGCGTGCAGCTGAGCCACGCGTTGATTGTGCAGCACGACCTCCTGATCCAGCGGCGGCAGCCGCGCAATGAACTGCAGCGCCTGATTCAGACCCTCGTGCGCCCGTTCAAGGGTGTCCCGATCGCCATCATTCAGCGTGCGCCTCAACAATGCACGCTGGACCTCAAGCAGTTGATGCGTGATCGCCTCAAGGGTGCGCTGCGAGACCTCCAACGCGACAAAGGGCACGGTGAGCGAACTGGCATCGAGGTGACGGCCCATGTCCTGGCGCCGTTCGGGCAGCAGCCTCGCCACCACGCGTTCGAAGCGATCGACAAACGGCATGAAGAGCGCCACGCCCACTGCGATAAACAGCGTGTGGAACATCGCCAGGCTCATCGCGCCGGGCTCGAGCCCCGCATGCGTGTTGAACCAGTCAAGCACGAACAGAAACACCGGAAGCAACAAGATCGCAATGATGCCACTGCCGAGATTGAACAGGATGTGGGCAAGCGCCGTGCGCTTGGCACCCACAGTGCCGCCGATTGTCACCAGTGCGCCGGTAAGCGTGGTTCCGATCGCCGCGCCCACCACTACGGCGGTTGCCTGCTCAAACGCAATGGTGCCGGCATGCAGTGCCGTAAGTGTCGTGGCCACGGCAGCGGTCGACGACTGCAGGACGGTGGTCAGCACCACACCCGCGAGCATCGCCAGCACATGCGCAAGCAAGCCCTGCGAGGGCAGCGACTTGAGATCGAAATCGTCAGCCATCCCCTGCATGCCTTCCTGCATGCCTGAAAGGCCGAGGAACAACATGCCGAAACCCGCCAGAGCCAGACCCATGTGCCGCCAGCGACCGTGCCCCAGCACGCGCAGAAAAGCACCGGCTCCGATGAGCGGCAAGGTGTAGTAACCCAGGTTGATCTTGAGCCCGAGGCCGGCCACGAACCAGCCGGTGGCGGTTGTGCCCAGGCTCGCACCGATCACCACCCCGACGGCCTGCGAATACCCTATCAGCCCGGCGCTCACGAAGCCGATGAGGGTGACTGTGGTCGCCGTGGAGGATTGAATGATGATGGTGGTCAGCGCACCCGAAACGAATCCTCGCCATGGCGTTCCGGTAAATCGCAGCAATGCCTTGCGCAGGGCGGCGCCCGCAAACCCCACCAGTCCATCGGAGAGCAACGCCATGCCCAACAAGAACAAACCGATCCCACCCAGCAGGTGGAAAATCACATCCATCATCGACGAGGCTCCCGCCCGTTACACCGTTCACAAAAACGCAAGTAATAGCATGCCTGGAACAGAAAGGCACGGAGCGATGGGATCTCGTTCATGAAAGCATTGCAGGCGCTGCCGCCAGCGCAGTACAGAGCAGCGCGCTGCCCAGGCTGTAACGACCGAAAAGCCAGACTACAGAAGGTTCGAGGCGCCGCGTGCCCGACACAAAGCCGGCTCGCCAACGCAACATGAGAAACAGCGACATGATGAGCGCGGCTGCGACATGGACGGTGGCATACCAAAGTAGAACGGTGGCAACCGCCGCCTGGGCATGTCCCGAAGCAGGCGGCAGCGCCCCGATGGCGCCGCCCAATACAGCCAGGAGCACGCCCAGCGCCAGCGCATGCAGACCCAGCCCAGCCATGGGGGTACTGCCCCGACTTGCGCATCTGCGACCCGCATCGCCGCGCTCGTCAGGCTGGCTGGTCACATTGAGCCTGCGCCGCGCCATGAGCTCACCGGCGAACGCAAGGGTCCAGCAGATCAGTGCTGCGACCACCACCCACGCCGACAACTCCGCGTAGACCGGGGGCGGCCATCCCGGCGCCAGCGCCCACAGGTACACAGCGCCAAAGACAAGTGATCCAAGCACGGCAGCGTCCGCAATCAAGGCGTAGACGGTTCCGTGCCAGCCGGGTGCGCCTGCAGTGTGTGTGTAATGCAGCGGCAATCTGACACCCGCGTGCGCAGGTTCCAGCCCGGGCTCCTGCCGCGACCCGTTCACCCAGGCCCAGCACAGCAGAAACGCCACCGTGACAGCCAGCGCGATCACCGCCACCCAGTAAACCTTGAGCAGGACGCAGAGAAAAAAGCCGCCCGTGGCAATGGCCGCCGCGAGTGGCCACCAACTGTTGCCCGGAAGAACAATCACGCTTTCCGGGGTTGCGGAAACCGTATCCGTGGACAGCGTGAGACGTCTTCCGCCAGAGGGCCCCCCGAGCCAGAGCCGGCCCTGGGCGATTTGCTCGGGCAGGCCGGGGTCGCGCCAGACCGGGTCAAGCAAGGGCGCATCGGGAATGCTCGCAAAGTTGTACGAGGGGGCGGGCGTGGGCATCGCCCACTCCAGCGTCCCGGCTCCCCAGGGGTTGCGGGGAGCGATCGCGCCGCCACGCGCATGAATCACCATTTCAATGACGAATACGGCGAACCCCACCGCCTGAATGAACCCGCCCGTTGATGAAATCAGATTCAGAAAGTCCCAGCCCATTTCGGCGGGATACGTATGCACACGGCGCGGCATGCCGGCCAGACCGGTGAGGTGCATGGGCAGGAACGTGAGGTGAAAACCGCCAAATATCAGCCAGAAAGCCACCTTTCCGAGCCGCTGCGACGGCATGCGCCCGGTAAAGTGCGGCAGCCAGTAGTAGGCCGCCGCCAGCACCGGGAACACCATGCCGCCGACCAGCACGTAATGCAGGTGGGCCACTATGAAGTGCGTATCGTGAGCCTGCCAGTTGAACGGCACCAGTGCCACCATCACCCCGGTGAGCCCCCCGATAATGAAG